>CAYOPA010000003.1:0-39053 GCA_964405625.1 uncultured Bryobacterales bacterium | reverse complement strand
CGGGTTGACCAGGGGAAAGGGGCTCAAGCCGCCCCCTTCTCCTGGACCCCTTCCCTCGCTTTCAGGCTCATCCCGCATTGGAATCACTGCCCGCCTTCAGGCTCATTTGGGGATTGGAAAATGGTGCGCGACCTGCGCACTGTCGGCTGGCGCGCTGGGCGGCAAATAGCGTGCGGAAGCAGGGGCCCTCCGTGTTATAATCGCCCTGAGTCCGCAAGGGTTGCGCAGCGCCGGGGCGCGACGCCGCAGCAGGCTCCCGCCGTCGCCTCCGAGGCGGGGCATGGGCCCGTCTTTAGGGCTGGCGGACGGATGACGTGAGGGGGAGACCGCATGCAATTAACCATCGGCAGGAAACAGCAGGGATGTAGTCTCTCGGTTCAAGCCAAGAAGGTGGGGTTGCGGCGGCTGTACAGGCTCCTCGTCGCGTTGACCGTAGTACCGCCGATCGTTTGGGGTCTAGGCGTTCGGGCCGCCCAGGCGGAAGAGCGCGAAGTCAGGCTGATGGGAGACGCAGGGGAATCCGCGGCGCCGCAGATTGGAACCTTGCGTGAATTGGCCGCTGTATCCGAGGATCTCGGCTTGGCGGCCCGCCGCTCGGCGGCGGACATGGCCGCCGTCTCGGCGCTGACGGCGGCGCCCGGGCCCGCTGAAGTCTACTCCAGCGTCTCCCGCGACTTGGCGTTGCGCGCGGCCCGCATTCGCGCCGCGGAATTGGCCTTGGCCGCATTCCAGCCGACAAGAGGCGAGCGGCATCTCGCCGCGTCCGAAAACAACGAGCCTACCGAGCTGCTTCTTCTGGCTCAAGCCGACGCTCCGCTGCCGGACGCCTCTCCAGCCAAGCCCGCGGACGAAGACGCGGACGAAAATGATGAAGACGCGGTGGTGGATCTGTCCACTTTGACGCCGGCGCGGGTGGTCGCGCCACAGCTTTCCACCGGCGGCGCCGCATTCGAATCGTCGCCGTTCGGGACGTCGGCGAGAGGCGCCGAGTCCGCTACGGGCGGCGAATCCGCTACCACCACGCCCTCCCGGCGAACGATCGCACCGGAATCCAACGCGGCCCCGAATCTGGGCGGCGCCGATCAACCCGCATCGGAGGGCCCGTCCAGGGAGGCCGATTCGACGGAATCCAGCCCGGTCGGCGCAACTGAGGAAACCCGTCGGCGGGCTCACACGGCTCTGCACAGCGCGGCGGCTCAGGCGGCCGTGTCGATGGTCTCCGATTCGCCCTACCGCAACGCGCTCTCCGGCCAGGAACGCTATTTCGAGCCCAGCAGCGACTTCACCTCAATCGACGACACTCTTACTCGGGCCTCAGAGACGTTGTCGATCATTCCCGGCTTCTATCTGCAGAACGTGACGTTCTTCGGCGGATACTCTTCCAACGGAATCGCCAGCCAGCGCAACATCATGACCAGCCTGGGCTCGGATTACGACTACGGCGCCGCCGGCACCGTCGGGTACCTTCGCAATTTTCAGCGATCGAACTTCCGCTTCGGCTATACGCCCAGCCACAGCCGCCGCGCACGGTTCAGCGAGTGGAATACAACCGACCACCGAATGCGGTTCAACGCCGGGCATCAACTTTCGCGACGCTGGACGCTGGGCGGGTCGGCGTCGGTCAACAACTCCGGCATGGAGGCCTTCTGGATCGAAACGCCGCTCTTTAGCACGGTCGAAAATCGCCCGACATCCTTTGACGAGCTCTACCGGATGGTGGAAGCCGGCGAGCTCACCGACGATGAGTTCGCCTCCATCTTGACTGGGTCTCCGGTAGTGGAGGAAGAGGGCGGAAGCGGGCTGGATTTGAGCCGGCTGCTCAACGTCTCAGCCTCGACCAATGCGCGCTATGCCTACTCCCCCCGACTGTCGTTCGCCTTTAGCGGCGCGGTCAACGACACCCGGTTGCTGGACGATCCCAGCATCGGCAGGCGGGTCAGCCGAATGGGGCTGGGCCGGATCCAGAACCTTCGTCGGGTCTCGACGAACGGCTCGATGCGCTATGCGCTGAACCGTCGCACCAACCTCAGCGTCGGCCACACCCGCGCCCAAATGCTTTCCACGTTTCGGTCGAACGAAATGCAGCAGTCCACGGTGAGCGTTTCGCAACGTTTGGGCCGCTCATGGAACTACGGTGGCGGCATCGGCGTGGGAACGATCAGCGTCGGAGAGCTTCGCAACGAGAGCTTCGACGGGACCCAACTGGGGCTGCCGATGCGCGGGTTTTCGTCGTGGACCGCCAACGGCAATTTGTCATACCGTCTGCGGCAACACCGCTTCCGCGTGCAAGCCAGCCGCATGGTGGGCGACTCGTTCGGGTTGGGCGCCCGCCACACGACGCGGGGCAGCGCCGGTTGGGGTTGGATGAGCCGCGACTCACTGTGGTCGACCAACGCCACCGCGGCCTACTCGAAAGGCAATATTGGATTCGTGGGCATCGGCGAGAACAATCTGATCATGAAGACGGTCGGATTCGCAGTCAGCCGCCGGGTGACGGCGACCAGCGCACTGCAGACCAGCTATTATTTCGGCCAGTTCGAATCGCCGTTCCGCGGTCTGTTCTTCAACAACTCGATCCACCGCATGCAAGCTTCATTCATCTGGAGCCCGGCGCAGTTGCGCTAGGTCCTCTCCCACAGGCGACGGAGGCGTCTTGATGGAGGCCTCGTGGCAGCCGTCGCACAAGGTCCATGTTCCGGATTTTCAGCCAGTACGTCTCACGAAAGGCATTCTTACTCTTCGTGGCTGACCTATCGGCCGGAGTTGTCGCGTTCGTGCTAGCGACCTACCTGCGCGCCGACGATCCGGAAACTTTCGCCTTCGCAACCACGATGCCGGATTTCGGCTACCGCCTGGCCGTGGTGCTACTCGGGTTCTTGGTGTGCGCCTACTATAACGACGTTTACGCACAAGCCACACTCGGCAGCGTCGGCGATGAGTTCTTTCGCCTCGCGCAGGCGATGGGCGTGGCCTGTTTCGGATTGGCCGCGCTTTACTTCGCCGTGCCTGAACTGCGGCTCGGGCGAGGCGTCTTCGGCGTCGGCGTCGGGCTGATGCTGCTGTTTTCCTTGATCGTGCGCTGGCTGACCGACCGCTTCTGGCACGGGGCCGTTCCCAAATTGAACGTGGCGCTGGTGGGAGCGCACGATTTGGCCCGGACCACCGCCGTGGAGATCGGCCGCCGGGCCGACCTGAACATGCGCGTCGTCGGATTCATCGAGACGGACCGCGACCGGCGTGGCGGCGGCCATGACCTCGACGTTCTGGGCCACATCAACGACCTCGACCAGATCCTGCAAACCTACACGGTGGAGAAGCTGATCGTTGCTCTGGATCAATCGGAAATCACGCCCACGCCGGGCCTGTTGCGCGCCCGCACCCGCGGCGTGGCGATCGAAGACGCCCGCGCCATGCTAGCCGCGCTCACCGGCCGGGTGGCGATCGAGACCATCCCATCTTCCTGGTTCCTCTTTTCCGAGGGCTTTCGCCGCTCACGGTACGCCTCGGCGTTCAAGCGGGTTATCGATCTGGCGATGGGCTTGGTCGGCCTGTGCCTGTCGCTGCCTACCATGGTCGTCGTCGGAATTTGCGTCCGGCTGGACTCGAAAGGACCGATGCTGTTCCGCCAGATCCGGGTCGGGCACGAGGGACGCTGCTTTCAGTTGATGAAGTTCCGCACGATGCGCGAGGACGCCGAAGCAGACGGTGTAGCTCGCTGGGCGCAGAAGGACGATCCCCGCGTAACGCGCATCGGCGGCTTCCTGCGCAAGTACCGCTTTGACGAGCTGCCACAGTTCATCAACGTTATTCGCGGCGAAATGAGCTTGGTCGGACCGCGGCCGGAAAGACCGGAGTTTGTCGAAAGGTTGCGCGCCGAAATTCCGTTCTACGATGAACGCCACACGCTACGGCCCGGCATCACCGGCTGGGCTCAGATTTGCTATCCCTACGGCGCAACGGTCGAGGACGCGCTAAGAAAACTCGAGTACGACCTGTTTTATTTGAAGAACGTTTCAATCTTCTTCGATGTAGCGATTGTACTCCAAACAGTTAAAATCATTCTGTGGGGCCGCGGTCAGTAGCGCGGCTTGGAGAGAGCGCCCGTCTCATGAATCAATCCGAAGCCACGCTGCAAATTGACTGGAAGAATCTTCCCTGGTTTCCGTTGGCGGCGGTCACGGGCCTGCTGGTCGCGTTGTACTGGGATGTCGTACCGTCGATGTTCGAGGTCTGGATGACCGACGACGCCTATTCGCATGGCATCCTCATCCCGCCGTTGGCGGCCTACATCGCTTGGATCCAAAAGGACGAGATCTTGGCCGTTCCAGGCCGACAGGACGCTCGCGGCCTGGTGGTCACCGCCTTCGGATGCCTGGTCCTGCTGATCGGCAAGCTGGGCGCCGAATTCTTTCTGACTCGGATGTCGATTGTCATCATTCTGACCGGGCTGATTTTGACTTTCTGGGGTTTTGGCCGCCTCAAACGGATGCTCTTTTCGCTGGTATTGTTGGCGACGATGGTGCCGCTGCCGCAGATTCTCTACAACAAGATGGCCACACCGCTGCAGTTGTGGTCTTCGGCAGTCGCCAGCCAGGCCTTGCAGGTGCTCGGAATCCCGGTCTACCGCGACGGCAACATCATGAACTTGGCCGAGATCTCGTTGGGGGTGGCCGAAGCGTGCAGCGGACTGCGGAGCATGTCTTCGCTGACGGTGCTCGGATTGGTGATCGGCTTCTTTATCTGCCGCAGCACTCTGGCGCGCACGCTGCTCGTACTGCTCGCGATCCCGACGGCGGTCTTTATGAACGTCGTGCGCATCGTGGTGACGGCCCTGATGGCGCGACAGGATCCGGAGTTGGCGGAGGGTTTTTTCCATTCCTTCTCCGGCTGGATCGTGTTTCTCTGCGGATTTGCCATTCTGTACGGCTTGGCACTGGCGATGTCCGCGATGGAAGGCAAGGCGGCGCCGGCGCCCGCGGGAGCTCAATCGAGATGAAGAACTGGTCTTGGCGCGTCAGCGTCACCGCGCTGCTGCTGGCGCTGACGCTGGTAACGGCCCACTCGGCGGGCGTACGTGAGCCCCAGCAGCTTCGACGGCCCCTGGAAGAGTTTCCGAGTACGATCGGCGACTGGAAAGTCACCTTTGACCAGCGGCTCGGCGAGGACACCGAAGCCGTGCTCAATGCCACAGACTACGTGATTCGCGGCTACAGCAACGGCGATCAGTGGCTGGAGCTCTTCTTTGCGTTTTACGCCATGCAGCGGGCGGGCGAGTCCATGCACTCGCCGCGCAACTGCCTGCCCGGCGCCGGCTGGGAGATGTGGGACTACGACGTGACCGAGCTCGATTTGGGCGACCGCAAGGTCAGCATCAACAAATACTGGGTGCAGCGGGGCCGCCAGCGGCTGGTCGTCTACTACTGGTACCAAAACAGCGGTCGCGTGGTGGCCAGCGAGTACATGGCCAAGGCGAGCTTAGTTTGGGACGCCGCGTTTTCGGGCCGCACCGCCGGATCGATCGTCCGTATCATCGCGCCCGATTCAGAATGGGCCGACGAGGCGGCGCTGGATTTCGCGCGCCGAATTATTCCCGCCGCCGACGCAATTCTGCCGTAACGGCGGCCGGGTTTCCCCCGGGTGCACGAAAAACCGGGCGCCTCCGATCCCGGCAGGCGCCCGGTTTGTTGTTCGTAGCTCGCCCGTGCTCTACTTCGCAGCCTCGATGATCGCCAACGCCTCTTTCGCTTCCGGCAGATTGGAGTCCAACCGCACCGCCGCGTCGTAGCTCTTTCGGGCGCCGGAGGCGTCGCCGGTCTTGGCCTGCGCCATCGCCAAATGGTACTGCGTGAGCGCGTTGTCAGGGTTGGCGGCGGCGGCGGCGCGAAGATGCACGGCGGCGGTTGCGAAGACGCCGCGCTGGTAGTAGATCCAGCCCAGGGTATCGTCCACGTCGGCCGACTCCGGCGCTAGTTCCTTGGCTTTCTGCGCGAACGACAGCGCCTCTTCCAAGCGCTCATTGCGTTGCGAGAGCAGATAGGCGAGATTGTTTAGCGCGACGAAGTTTTCAGGGTTGATTTCCACGGCTTTGCGGTAGGCGACAATCGCTTGGTCGCCCCTGCCGGCCGCGTCATTCACCAAGCCCAACATCCGCCAAGCGGCCACGCTGCGGGGGCTCTTCTCCAAAAGGTCCTCCAACGTCTTCACGGCTTCGTCATATTTACCGTCGGCCGCGTCCAGCCGGGCGGTCATAATGGCGGCTTCGCCGCTGGTATCGCCGGCTTCGTGGGCCGCGCGATAGGCGGCGCGCGCCTCTTGGCGATAGTTCGCCCGCTCATACCACCCGGCGAGCGCAAGCTGCATCTGCGGCGAGTCCGGGAACTGCTCGGCTTGGCCGCGGACCACTTCCAGCGCGCGCGCTACCTGCTTTTGCGCCACGAAGGTCCCGGCATAAGCGTTCAGCGCGCGCACGTCCTGCGGATTCTGCTCCAGCGAGCGCTTCAGGAACGTCTGCGCCCCCGCGAAGTCCCTGGCGACCGCCCGCAACACCCCCTCTTGCAGATTGATCTCGGCCGTGTCGCGCTGCGCTTCGGGGATGGCCGCCAGGGTCTTCTTGGCGTCGTCGTAACGATTCATCGCAACGTAGGCCCAAACTTTAGCCGCAAGGATCGGCATGGTTTGCGCCTGATCCGCGGGGGCCTCGTTGAGCACGTCGAGCGCGCTGCTCGCGTTCTGGCTCTGCAGCATGGACTGGACCATTTCCAACCTCGCCGGCAGGTAGGAGGGGTCCAACCGCATGGCCTCGTCGAGCTCCTGGCGCTGCAACCGATTATCGCGTCGCGCCTGGTGAATCTTCGACAGGAAATAGTGCGCCTCGTGGGAGTTCGGACGGATCTCCAGCACGGTCGCCAAGTCCGACTGCGCACCCTCCAAATTGCCGGCGCGCCGGCGGACCTCAGCCCGTTGCAGGCGCGCATCTGAGTCCCGCGGGCGGCGCTCGATGGTTTCGTTGAGCAGAGCCTCCGCTTTGTCCGGACTCCCGGTCTGCAAGTAGGCGTTGATCAGGTTGGAGCGGAAAGCACGGTTGTCCGGCTCGGCCTTGTGCAGCCGCTCATACTCGGCGACGGCTTCCTCGGTCTTGCCGTTAACGGCCAGGATCTGCGCGTAAAGCGGCTTGTACTGCTCTTCATCGAGCTCGGAGACTCGCTTATAAACCACCTCGGCCTCGGCGCGCTCGTTCTTCTTCAGGTGCATCATGCCGATTGCCAGCCATGCGGGTCCGAACGTCGGATCCTCCTTCACAATCGTGTCGAACTGCTCGCGCGCCTTATCGTCCAATTGCTGACCGGCGTAAAACTGGCCTAGCGCAAGACGGGCCAATCGACGGTCAGATGACTTGCCGACGGCCTCCCGCAGCACTTTTTCAGCTTCGTCGGGCTTGCCCTCTTTTATCCGCAAGCTAGCCAGCGCCATCGCCGCGTTGAGGTGCTCGGGCTGGTTCTTGAGCGCCTCCAGCAGTAACCGCTCGGCGTCGGCGGGCGAGCCCTGCTGCGCCCGCGTGGCCGCCAGCACAAATAGCGCGTCGGAGTTTCCCCGGTCCTGGCCGAGTAATCCGTTCAGCAGCTCCTCGGCCCGCGGTAAGAGCTCCTGCCGTTTGCTGGTCACCATAAAGCGGGCCATCAGCAGGTTGGCTTCGACGTGATCGGGATTGATCCGGACCGCCTGTTGGACCGCGTCCACCGCTTCCTGCGGCTGGCCCCGATTGAGATGGCAGACGGCAATCTGGTAGAACGGCTCGGCCTCGTTGCTGTCGAGGCGCGCCGCGTTTTTGAAGTGGATCAGGGCGCTGGCGTAATCTTCTTCCTCCACCGCCGCCAGGCCGCTCTCCATGAAGTCCGCGAACTTCTGCTCCGGCGACTTCATGCAGCCGACGGACAGTAACAGGACCGCCGCGAAAATGAACGTCGCGACCGGCCGCCGATACAATTCGAGGGAATTCTTCATAGTGACTCTCCGTTAGCGGATCGCTACCGTTACAGTATTGCTGAAACGTTGGTTGATGGCCAGCGTGATCGGCACTGCGTCTCCGGTCAGCGCCTCGGGGTAATCATCCGGAATCTTGACATTCACCTGCCACAGCCCGACAAATCCCGGGGCCAACCCCGAGAAGAGCACCTCCCCGAGCCGGCTGGCGAACGCCACGCACACAAATCCCTGCGACAGGCACTCAAGCTGCGTCCGGGCGGGCTGTGTGAGGGTCTGGGCCAGCGGCCCCGACGGGGCCGCCTGACCAGTGGGAACCACAGGGTTGGTCGGCCCCGGACCGGTGCCGAATAGTTGGACAACGCTGCCCCGGGCCGCTGGGTTGGCCGCCGAGTTCAAAACGCCGTTCTGGTTGAGCGCCAGCGCTTGGCCCCGGCCGTCCTGCGAGACCGTGAACAGCCCAGGGTTGGTCGGGCCCAGCAGGATCGGCCCGCCCGCAATCACCTCGTCGGTGTCGGAGCGGCGCACGGTCAGGCTCTGCAACCCCGACGGAGCGTCCACGGGAATCTGAATGTTTGCCTGCCCCGGCGATACGAACAGGATCCCGGCGCGAAACTCGTCATTCACTTCAAAAACCCGCCCGGCCAGATCCGTCGGTAGTGGGACGGCGGTGGCCACCGCATCGTCCTCGCTCAGAGCCGGCCCGAAAAGCGACACCAGCGAGCCGGGCGACACATTCTGTCCCGCAACAAACGTGGCGGCGCTGACGCCATTGGCCGGGCTCGCGAAGTTCGTGACCCGGCTGTTGCCGGCGTCCCCCACCCAGACCCCGCCCCGACGGTCAACGAACAGGCCCAGCGGCTGGAACATGCCTTCGTTGGTCGCCAGCCCGTCCGGAGTGTTGAAGTTGGGATTGTTTGTGTTCAGCGCGGGCTGCCCTAGCGCTTGAGTCGCCGCACCGCCGGTTGACGGCAGAGTAAACAGGCTGGGGAAGCTCAAGACCCGGTTGTTGCCCGAGTCCGCGACGTAAATCACGCCTTCGGGGTTGACGCCGACGCCCTGCGGGCTGTTCAGCCGCGTCGGTCCCGCGCCGGCGCCGCCCGCTTCAAAGCTATCCTGGCCGATTACCGTGCCCGCCGTGATCGCCGCCGGCGGCGCGTCGGGCGAGAGCGGATAGACCACTACCCGGTGCGCCGACGAGTCCGCCACCACCAAGAAATTGAAGGGATCGACGACGAGCGCGGTCGGATTGCTTAGAGATAACGCCGAGATCTGTGTCGGCGCTGTTCCGCTGTCAAACGATGTCTTTCCAAAAACCCGCACGGCGGCGGCGCCTGAAGCCGGGGAGGCCGGATACTCGAGCACGCGATTGTTGTTGGTGTCGGCAATGTAAATCTCGCCGCTCTGCCCGACCGCCACGCCGAACGGGTTCCGCAGCGACGATGCATTGACCGTAGCCGAGATCGACGTGAAAAATCCCTGCTGCCCGAGCACAGTGTCCGCCGAGACGCGGCCGGACTGTTCAAACGGTTTGGGAAAGCGGAGCGCGCGATTGTTGCCCGCGTCGGCGACCCACAAGTTGCCGTCGGCGTCGACGTCGACGCCGCGGGGCTGCGATAGCGAAGTGCGGGTGGGCGACTGCGCCCGGCCGGTGTCAGCGTTGGGGATAGCGGTCACGAAATCCGGCTGGCCGACGACCAGATCCGCCGGAGAGCCATTGCGAAACCGCAGCGACGAACGCCACGCCAACACGCGATGGTTCGAAGCGTCGCAGACGTACAGCGGGAAGCCGTCGGTGGAGTAATCGATGGCGATGCCGAGGACGTTCCCCATGCTATCCGCGCCAACGCGATTGGCCCCATTCCGCGCGAAGTCGGCCTGGCCGAGCACTCTCGTCGCCGGAGCACTGCCGTCGCTGAACGCCACCAGACGGTGGTTGGCGCCATCCGCCACATAGATCGTTCCGGTCGAATCGCCAAACACATCAGACGGCGAAAACAGCCCCGAGGCGCTCGCTGACGGGAACGTCCCCACATTGGGCTGGTCGGAGGTCAACAACGGCTGGCCGATCACGCGCGAAGCCGCCGCCATTCCGAGCCCGGACTGGGCCACTGCTTGGAAGACCAGCACGCGATTCTCCGTCCCCACGGCGACGAACAAATTGCCGGACCGGTCAATGTAGAGGCTGTTCGGACCGCGCATGGAGCTGGCCGTGATCGTTGGAGGCACGGCCCGCGTCACAAAATCGGGCTGCCCTAGGACGGACTCGGCGGCCTGCCCCGTCCGAAACGGGGCCTGGAACACCAGCAGGCGGGCGTTGTTGAAGTCCGCCGCGTAGAGCGAGCCATTGGGGTGGAACGAGATCGAGAGAGGCTGATTGAAGCCCGCCGCGTTAACAGCGCCCGCGCCGCCGTTGGTCTGGGCGGTATCAAAATCGGGTTGCCCCAGCACGACGTCAGCTTCGGGTTGATCCGCATCCAACTGGGCGGCGGTAAACCGCAGGATTCGATGATTGCCCGCATCGACCACCCACAGGTTGCCGGCGGCGTCAAAACCCAGCCCGCTGGGAGAACGCATCGAGCGGGCGCCCAAAAACGGCTGATTGAACCGTCGCTCCGCAAAATCGGCTTGGCCGTAGACTTTGTCGGGCTCCACCCGCGCCGTATTGGCAAATGGCTCCAGGAAGCGTAGAACACGGTGGTGATTCGTGTCCGCGACATAGAGATCGCCCGTGGCCGGATTGACAGCCACCGCCGATGGAAGGCTCAGCCCGGCGTTGCCGATACCCAGGGGGATGGTGTGGCGCAAGCTGCGCTGCCCGAGCGCGATATCAGCCCGAGCGCCATTTTCGAGTGCCCGGATGTCGCGCCACGCCAACACGCGGTTGTTGGAGGCGTCGGCCACGTAGACGTGAACCTGTCCGTCGCGCTCGTCAATCGCCACGCCGCTGGGATTGGCGAGCTCGGAGCCATCCACGGAGTTGAAGCCGTTCTGGCGAAGGTCAACCTGGCCCAACACCCGGATCGCCGACGGAGAAAGCTGAGCGCGCAGGCCCGCTGGTCCGGCAACCAAGCCCACCAGCAGAAGAACGAAAGTAAAGAGGTTGCGTTTCATGAGATTGGGAGATGCCAATGAGAACTTTAAGCGGGCGGGAGGGCGCGGGCAAGGGTCCGAGTGCGGGCTCAAGATCACCAATTCACGGGCGGAGGTCCTTTGCCTCCGCGGCTAGCGGCCCTCCTATTCCGGGACGACAATCATGTCGCCCGCCTCAAGCAAGAAATCCTTCGACGGATCCTTGCCGGTGATGACTGCTGTGTAATCAAACGGGATCGTGACTTGCCGGCTGTCGACCGTGCGAATCACGAAAATCTTCTTGCGCTTGGCATACTCGCGAACCCCGCCCGCGATCGAAAGCGCGTGCATGACCGTCATGCCGGGTTTGATTTCGAGCAAGCCGGGACGCGCCACGCCGCCGGAGAGGATCACCTGCTGGCTGTGCGTCTCCTTGACGATGACTGTCACGACCGGGCTGTTAATCAACTGCTCAAACTTGCGCGTGAGCTCCTGCTCGATCGCCACCGGCGTGAGGCCGCTGACATAAACTTCTTTAATCAGTGGAACGGAAATCTTCCCGTCAGGCCGGACTGTAACGGCAGCCACCGACACCTCGGGCTCGCGCCAGACGCTGATCTGCAAAACGTCGCCCACGCCCACCACGAAGGGCTCTTCGTCAGGCCCTTTCTCCGGAATGCCGACAGGACCGGATTGCAGGCCGCTCAAGTCCACGCCCGAAGAACCCGGCTCACCCTGGGCTACGCAGTCCACGGGATAAGCCAGCCAAGCGACCACCATGACGGTCACCATCAGAAATCGAGCGAAGCCGGAGATCAGGCTGCAAAAAAGCGTCACCATTTGCCAGTGTATCACGCTGATCCCGGGGCCACGGGCGGCTCGAACACGCTGTATGAATCGTCACGTAAACGTGACGTCCTCGCCCGCGAAGACGAGCTCCGCGTTGGGGCTCTGGGGTGTAACCTGGAGGGAGCGGTGAAGGCTTGTCGATTTCGGATTCATCACCTGCCTCGCGATCCGCCCCTGCCTCCAACTTCGCCAAGTTGCGCCAAATGAGCCGCGACGAGCTTCGCGCCAGGGCTGGGCAGGAGCTCCAAAAGCGTCTGGACGACCTGCGCTGCGTCGTGGGGCTCCCGGCCGCCCGCCCGAAGCGCATCGGAGCGGCGGTCACTGGGACCTATTTCCTCGAAACCCACCAGGTGAAGGCGGTCGTCCGCGAGCTCGAGGATCGAGCGCCGCATCTCGTCGCCGACCTCATCCGGCGCGCCGAAAAGATCTGCGCCCGACGCTTCGATCTGCTCGGCTATCCGGACCTCAATTTCGGCGGCGACATCGACTGGTCCCTCGATCCAGTCAGCAGCAAACGCTCCCCTCGAACGCCGTGGCGGCGCACGCCGTATTTGGACTACGACAAAGTCGGCGACCACAAGGTCGTTTGGGAACTGGGGCGCCATCAGCATCTGACGGTTTTGGCCAGAGCCTGGCGGCTAAGCGGCCAAGAGCGCTTCCTTTTCGAGGCGATCGACCAGTTCCGCGATTTTCAGCGCAAGAATCCCTACCCGCGCGGCATCCATTGGACCAGCGCCCTGGAAGTCGCCTTCCGGTCGCTATCGTGGCTATGGCTGTGGCGCCTCGCCGACGGTTCCGACGAGCGGCAGAAGGACTTCAGAGACGAGCTCGAGGCCGGGCTGGGGCAAGCGGCCGCCTACCTTGAGCGCTTTCTGTCGACTTACTTCTCACCCAACACCCACCTGCTGGGCGAGGCCCTGGCGCTCTACGCCATCGGCTCGGTCTGCCGGGGCTTCGAGGCGTCGGCTCGATGGCGCGAGCTCGGACGCGACATTCTGATCAGCGAAGTCAAGCGGCAGGTCCACTCCGACGGCGGTTATTTCGAGCAATCCACCTATTACCACGTCTATGCGCTGGACATGTACCTGCATTTTCTGGCGCTGGCCGAGGCCAACCGCGACGAGCTGCCGCAGGATCTCCGCAAGCTCGTGGAGCGTATGGCCGACTGGTTGTGGAGGCTCTCCGCCGGCGGATTGCCGGCGCGCTTCGGCGACGACGACGGCGGCCGGCTCTTTGACGGCGCGCGCAATCGCCCCAAGCACTTGTTGGACCCGCTGTGCACGGCCGCCCTGTTGTTTCGGCGGCCGGACCTGAAGGGCGCCTCGGGCGATCTCCGCGAAGAAACCCTGTGGCTGTTGGGTCCCGACGCCGCCAAACGCTTCGACGCCCTCGCCATTGCCGACGACCCGCAACCATCGAAGCGCCACGACGACAGCGGCTTTCACGTGCTGGTCGCCGACGGCGGCCCGCGGTCGGCCGTCGTCTTTGACGCCGGCCCCATGGGCGCCTTGAGCGGCGGGCACGGCCACGCCGACGCCCTGAGCCTGCAGTGGGCGCGCAATGGACGCTACGTGCTGCTCGATCCGGGGACCGGCCGCTACCCGCGGCAGACGCCGGAGCGCAACCTGCTGCGCGGCTCCGCCTCCCACAGCACGGTCTGCCTGGACCGGCTCAACCAAGCGGAGCCCGCGGGCTCGTTCGGCTGGGAAGCCCTGCCGGACGCAAGAACCGAACGGTTCGTCACAAGCAAGGCGCTGGATCTGGCCGTCGGCTCGCACTCCGGATACGAGCGCCTCAGCCCGCCGGCAGTCCATCGTCGCTGGGTAGTTCTGTGGAAGCACGGCAGGCTCTTCGTCCGCGACCGCGTGGAAGGCGCCGGCCGGCGAGAGGCGGCTGTTTCCTGGCGGATCGGCGCGGATTTTTTCATTAAGACCCTATCGCCGGACGAGGTCTCGTTTGAGACCGAAGACGGCGAAAGGCTACGAATCGTCTCGCCTCGAAATCCGGCCTGGTCTCGTGAAATTTTCGCCGACGATTGGTCTCCCTGCTACGGGCGGCTGGAGGCGGCTCCGAGCGTCCGCTACAGCGCCACACTGGAGCTGCCGGCCGAATGGGCGACGGCGCTGGAATGCGACGCGGGCCGGCGGGAAACGGGAGTCGAGTCGGTTCAACTGCTGCGAGACGGACGCGGCCTGGACGTCACCGCATACGCCGACCAACGCGCCGGGTCGGCCGCGCTGCTGTGCTTCGCGGACGCGGCGAAGCTGTGGAAACTCGGCCCGCTGGAGAGTGACGCCCGGTTTCTGGCCTACGAGACCGGTCCAGGTGAGCCGAAACTGCTTGCGGTCGGAGTCAGCCGGATCTCCTGGGCGGGCAAACGCCTGCTGGATCTGCCGGAGACCGGGCCGGCGGAGCAATTGGAATGGAGCCGCGGCGGCGGCTTACGCACGTCAACTCCCTTGCCCGACGCGAACCGCATCTCGAAGGCGCTATCCACATTCGAGGTTGCGGAAGTGCTGAGCGCGACCGCGATTCCATGCTAATCTAGGGTTTTCGAGAGGGCGCGTAGCTCAATGGTAGAGCAAGTGACTCTTAATCACTAGGTTGTAGGTTCGAGCCCTACCGCGCTCACCACGTCTTTTCAACAACTTTAGGCCAAAGCCGAAAGTTGCTCAGAAAGGGCGTGTCCGACAAATGTCCGAATTTCGAAAAGCGAGCGGGCGGGGTTTTCCCGCCCCCCTCTGAGGCCCCCGCCAACCGCCGATTCCACGGCAATTCGACGCAATCACCTTCGAGGGCATGGAGGACTTCGCCGCGCCAGTGGTTCCGACGCGGACCGCTCCGTTCTCAGCGGCGAATGGGCCTGATCGAAATAGCTGGGATTCCGTGGCGGCTAGGGCGCAACGCCCCGGCGTGGTAAACCGATTCGAACGGAGTTGCTCAGTGTCAATATTTCCGGCGCAAACCATTACGGTCCTTGCGAGCGGCTGCCGCGCCACTCCACAATGAGGAACCCCACTGTCATGCAACATCCATTCAAAGGGCCATTGGCCGCCGTTTTGACTCCGCGCCACCCCGCCGGCGAGCTGTTTCTGGAAGGGCTGGAAAACAACATCCGGCATGGCCTGCTCAAGGGCGTGACCGGCTTCGTGATAGCGGGCGGCACCGGCGAATACGCCGACCTGAGCCCGGTGCGGCGCAAATCGTTGCTCGAGAGAGCCGCCAAAGTGATCGACGGCCAAGCCAAGCTGATCGCCTGCATCGGCGCCGTACGGCTGGACGACAGCGTTGCGCTCGCCGCCCACGCGGCGCGAACCGACGCCGACGCCGTGCTGCTTCCGCCGCCGCACTTCTACCGCTACGAGCAGTGCGATCTCGAGGACTTCTACCGCGCCGCGGCCGCCCGTATCCCCGGCCCCGTCCTAATCTACAACCTAGCCGCCTTTACCTCGCCGATCGAGGCCGAAGTAATCGTCCGGCTCATCGAGACCGTGCCGAACATCATCGGCGTCAAGGACTCCAGCGGCCGTCTGGACGCCCTGGAGATGCTGACCGCCCGGCCCGAGCTCGGCGCCTGCCGGATTTTGGGGCATGACAAGGTCTTGGTCGAAGCGATCGAGCGGGACCTGATCGACGCCGTGATCTCGGGTCCGACGGGAGTTGTGCCCGAGGCTACGGTGGCGCTTTTTGGGACGCACGCCTTCGGCGACAAGGAGGGGTTTGACGCAGCCGCGGCGCTATTCCGCGAGGCTTTGGCCCGGATGGAGAAGCTGCCGTACCCCTGGGCGCTGAAGGTGATCGCCGAAGTGCGCGGGTTGTTTCCGGCGCGGCTGGCTTTCCCGCCCGGCGAAGAGCGGGAACGAGAGCTCGATGCGCTGCGGGCGTGGCTGCCGGGCTGGCTGGAAAGGGTCGAAGCTGCCGGCACGGTCTGAAGAATGTCGGCTCGAGAGCCGACCCTGCGGGCTTTGCAAAAGTCCGCGCTGCGGTCGCCCGGAACCAGCCGCACGAAAGGCGGAAGCTCCAGCCAAGGGCTCAATGGCGTACAATCCGAGTCGCCGGCCATGACTCGACGCCAATGCCTCCAACTCGCCGGAACGGGCGCTCTGCTCGGTTCCCCTTCCCGCGCCGCTGATCGATCGCCGATCGTCAACGCCGCCGAGCACGCCTGGGTCATCCACGACCCGCGCTTCGCTCCAGACCCCAGCCGAGCGAACTGCCCCAATTCGATCCCGGACCGCGACTACTCCCGCGAGCATCTGCTGGCGGAGATGAACACCCACGGCATCGACAAGGTCGTCATCAGCCACGTCTGCTACTACGGAACCAATAACTCCTATACCAGCTACTGCGTCCGTACCTTCCCGGACAAATTCGCCGGCATCGGGCTGCTTGTCGGCCACCGGCTCCACCGGCCCGACGATCCGGAAAATCCTGCCCGGCTGGAGCGGCTGATGAAGGAAGAGTATCTGGCGGGGCTGCGTCTGAGCCCTCGGTATGACCCGGATGTGGTCTGGCTCAACGATCCGGTCAGCTACCCGCTTTGGAAGAAGGCCGAAGAGCTCGGGGCGGTGTTCAATATCTTCCTGTCGCCGCATCAGATCGGGCAGGTCGGCGACATGGCGAGGCGCTTTCCGGGGGTCAAGGTCGTGGTCGACCATATCGCGATGATCGACATCACGCGGCCGGACTCGGAAGGCATCAACCCGCTGCTTGACCTCGACAAGCATCCCAACGTCTACATCCGCACCTCGCTGCACAACCCTTCGAGGGAAAAGCCTCCCTACCGCGACATGTGGCCCTACCTGCGGCGCATCTACGACCGTTTTGGCGCCAAGCGGATGATCTACGCCAACTTCTACGAGCTGGTGATCATGCAGGACTTGATCCCGTTCTTCACCGCCGAGGACAAGGAGTGGATTCTGGGCAAGACCGCGCTGAGCGTCTACCCGTTTCGCGCCTGAGCGACACTGGGAGGATTGAGCGCTCGTCTGTGGCTCTGGCTGGTGGCGGCGCAGTCGGTCTGGGCCGGCAGCTACGTGGCGATGAAGCTCGCCGGGGCGGAGATGCCCGTGGGCGCCGTCGTCACCCTGCGCTATGGCTTGGCGGCGCTGCTGTTTCTGCCGCTGATCCTGCGCAAGGGCAGGCCGCGCTACTCCGGCCGCGACTGGGCTTTGATCGGCTTGCTGGGGGCGTTGAACTTCGGCGTCGCGCCGACGTTGCAGGTCAGCGCGGCCCAGAGCACGCAGGCGATGGACATGGCCATCCTGGTGGCGCTCGAGCCGCTGCTGACGATGGTTTTTGCCGCCGTTTTCCTCGGCGAGACGCTTTCCTCGCGAACCTGGGCGGCCGGAGCGATGAGCCTAACCGGCGCGCTTGTCCTTTCCGGTGTCGGCTGGAGCATTGAGGGGCAGGCGGGCGAGCGGCTCTTCGGCAACGGCCTCTTCCTGACCTCGATGCTTTTGGAGATCAGCGTCACCATCAACGGCGCGCGGCTGGTCAGGACCCATGATCCGGTGGTGACGATGGGGCTGCTGAAGACCGCGGGGTTCCTGGCGTCGGGCGTCGCTTACTCCGGTCTGTGGAGCGGGTTCGATCTCTCCGGCGTGAGCCTGACCGCCTGGGCCTCGATCGCGTTCCTCGGCGTGGGCGCGTCGGTATTCTCGTACAGCGTCTGGTTCTGGCTGCTCAAGCGGGCGCCGGTGCAGAAGGTGGCGCTGAGCCTTTTCCTGCAGCCCTTTATGGGGACGCTGGCTGGGGTCTTAATTGCAGGCGAAACGGTCGGGCCGAACACCTTGTTGGGCGGCGGGCTGATCCTGGCCGGTCTTGCCTGGAGTGAGATGCGCAGGCAATCGACCGTATAATCGTCCCCATGCGGTCGTTTTTACTGATTGGCTTGGCGTTGGGATTGGGCGCCTGCGGTTCAGGGCCGCCCGCCGAAGAGCCGACCCGTCCGCCGAACATCGTGATCATCTTGGCCGACGACCTCGGTTACGGCGATCTGGGCGTGACCGGCGCGCCGGACATTCGCACGCCTTACCTAGATCTGATGGCCGAGCAAGGCGTCCGCTTCAGCCACGCCTACGCCAACGCTCCGGTGTGCAGCCCGACGCGCGCGGCGCTGCTGTCGGGCATGTACCAGCAACGCACCGGCGTCGATCGCGTCATCTACGTCTCCGAACGGAATCTGGGCCTCGACCCCGGCGTGCGGCTGCTGCCGTCGTATCTGCTGGACGCCGGCTACATCACCGGCATCTTCGGCAAGTGGCACCTCGGCTATCCCAAGGACCGCTTTCCCACGCGGTTCGGCTTTGAGGCCTTTACCGGCTTCGTGGCGGGCAACATCGACTACTTCTCCCACCGCGACCGACTGGACAACCCGGACCTGTGGCGCGGCGAGGAGCCGATTACCGACGACCGCTACATGACCGAGATCATCGCCGCCGAAGCGATTGAGTTCATCGCCCGCCACAAGGACCAGCCGTTCCTGCTCTATCTGCCCTTCAACGCGCCGCACGATCCGTTCCAAGGACCGGGCGACAAAGATTTCGCGGGCGACCAAGTGTTGACGCGGCAGACCTGGCGCACACGGAAAAAATACGTGGAGATGGTGGAAGCGCTCGACTCGCAAATCGGCGAAGTCATCGCGAGCATCAAGAATCAGGGACTGGACGACAACACCGCCGTCTTCTTCATGAGCGACAACGGCGGCATGCCGATTGTCGCCCGCAACGCGCCGTTTTCCGGCTTCAAGACCGAGCTCTGGGAGGGCGGTATCCGCTCGACTCTGCTGGCGTGGTTTCCCGGCCGCTTCCCCAAGGGCAAGGTCGTGGATGAGCCCGCCATCGCGATGGACCTGTTCACAACCGCGCTCGATCTGGCTGGAGTCCCCGCCCCGGACTACCGCCCGCTGGACGGCGTGAGCCTGCTGCCGGTGATCGAAGGCGACGGCGCCTTGCCGCGCCGGCCGCTGTATTTCCGCTATCAGAACCCGCGCGGGCCGGTGCAACGGGCCCTGGTGGAGGACGGCTGGAAGTATCTGCTCGATCCGGAGGAGAAAGAGCATCTGTTCCGGCTCAGCGAGGATATCGGGGAGCGGAACGATCTGGCGGCGGCCGAGCCGGAGAGGCTGGAGGCGATGCGCGCGCGCTGGGTGGCTTGGGAAGAGGACGTGATGGAGGGGGCGCCGGGGATGGAGTGAGACGAGATGGTGGCGCAGGCGCCCACGCCTGCCGCCTCGACCCCCAGTTCGAGGCCCGCGCAACTTACTCGGAAGGTCGGCTCGAAAGCCGACGCTGCGGGCTTCATTAAAGCCCGCGCCACGGGCGGCCCGCCCCGATAGACCTCAGTCGGCGATCGCTTGGTACGCCAATTCCTTGAACGTCTGGCCGAAGGCTCCGCCGCCAGGCCGGATCTGGATCATGTAAATACCGATCATCTCCTCGACCGGGTCAATCCAAAACTTGGTGCCGGCCGCGCCGCCCCAATTGTACTCGCCGACTGACGCCGCCGAACCGCTCACCGACGGGTCCACGTGCACAGCGAAATTCAACCCGAAGCCGTACCCCGTCGTACGGGCGCGGTCCGGGTCGGCGTGCGCCAAGTGGTCGCGCGTCATCAGCTCGACTGTCTTACGGCTCAGCAGGCGCTCGCCGTCGAGCTCGCCGCCGTTGAGCAGCATCTGGCAGAAGCGAAAATAATCCATCGCGCTCGACACAAGGCCGCCTCCGCCCGAGTGCCAGGCCGGCGGCGCTTTGAAGCGGTCGGACTGGTCGGGCTCGGAGACGCTCAGCTTGCCGTCCTCCAGCCCGTAAATCTGCGCGAAGCGGTCGTGCTTCTCCTTGGGCGCGTAAAACGCCGTATCAACCATCCCCAGCGGCTCGAAAATCCGCTCGCGCAGGTAGCGGTCGAACTTCATCCCCGAAAGGACCTCCACCAGACGGCTCTGCACGTCCACCGCGATGCTGTAGTGCCATTTTTCGCCCGGATGATAGAGCAGCGGCAGCTTGGCAAGACGGTCGATCATGGTGGTTAGCGGCGAGTCCCAATCGACGACCTTGTGGTCTCGGTATAGCCGGTCCACAGCCGTGTCGCCGTTGAAGCCGTAAGCCATGCCGGAGGTGTGCCGCATCAGATCTTGCACGGTCATCGGGCGGCGCGCCATGAGGCGGTTGATGTTTTCCGGGTCGGCGGGGTAGAAAACGTTCTCCTCGGCCACCGGCAGGTCGCGCAGCTCGGGGATATAGCGGTCCACGCGATCGGTCAGCCGGAACTTGCCCTCTTCATGCAGCATCATCAGCGCGACGCTGGTGATGGGCTTGGACATCGAATAGATGCGGAAGAGCGTGTCCGGCGTCATCGCGCGCCGCTGCTCCATGTCGGACTTGCCGACCGTTTCGAAGTAGGCGATGCTCCCGCGGCGGGCCACCAGGCCGATTGCTCCCGGCAGGCGCCCGGCCTCCACATCATCCTTCATGGCGGCGGTGATCCGCTCCAGCCGCTCGGTGGATAGGCCCACATCGTTCGGCTGGACCAGAGGGAGCTCGGCCCCGACGAGCAGGACCGGAAGGAACAGCGTGAGAATTGCTGCGCGCATCAGGCGTATACTACCGCACCGTCCAGCGGATTACGCTCTCCACTTCCCGGTTTCCGGCGCGAGAGCTCTTAAAATAAGCCACCCAGTCGCTGCCGCGTTGCGTCGGCGGCTGGACCATTTCGAGGGGATCCCCCGTCACGGACACGGTCACCGGAGTGCAGGGAAAACCCGGAACCTCAAATGACAATCCGCTCTGCAACCGCCGCTTGATGTGAATCGTGCCGGACTTCGGCCCGCTATAAGCCACCGCCACCGACGCTTCCTTATAGGTGACGCCGCCGGGACCGCGCGCGGTGAGCGTGTAGGTGCGATCGCGTCCCGGACGCACGCGTTCGCTGCCCGAAGCGCCCACGCGGCCGGGCTCGGGGTCGATGCTCACGTCGGTGGCGTCGCGAACGTTCCATTCCAGTTGCGCGGCGTCCTGGCAGGAGACCGTCGGCGGAGTGGCGCTGAAGCTCACAATTGTCGGCGGCGGCTGGCGGACCCGCACGGTCGTTTTCGCCGAAACGGAACCGCCCGGGCCGGTCGCGGTCAGAGTGTATTCGGTCGAGGCGGCCGGCTTAACCTGTCGCGTGCCGGTTGCGCCGGAGACCGGGCCGCCGGGCTGGATGGACAACGAGGTAAAGTTGCCGGAAACCTGCCAGCGCAGCGTCGTCGTCGCGCCCGGGAGCACGCTGTCAGGCTCGGCGGCAAAAGCCGTCACCGAAGGAGCGCCGGGCTTGCTGACGCGGATGTCCAGCCGCCGCTCCTCGCGGGAGCCGTCCACGCCGACGGCGCTCAACACGAATGTCTGATCCTTTTCGAGGCCCCTGACTTGTTGCGAGCCCTTGACCGGCGCGGTCTTGCCGTCGAGCGTCACCGAGCGGGCGTTGACGGCCTCCCAGCGCAGCTCGACATCGCCGCCGAAGGGGACGCTGAGCGTGGAAGGCACAAACGAGAGCGCCAAGGGCCGGGCTGGCGGTGGAGGCGGAGCGATCGGAATTCGCTTCTCCTCCGGGTCGCGCCGCACGCCGCCCGTGGACGGCGGCGCGCCCGGCTGCACGCGGATGGAAGCCTGCCGCGTCCGCCGCGAGCCGTCCGCCGCCACCGCCTCCAGGGTGTGCGTCTCGTCCGCCAACAGCCCGCTAACGAGGAACGAGCCCGCCGGGTCCACCGGGTTGCCGTCGAGCGTCACCGAAGAAGCGCCGCGCACGATCCAGCTCAGCCGGGCCGCGCCGCCATACGGCGCGGGCTCGTCCGGCGCGGTGAAGGTAATCTCCAAAGCTTCAGCTTCAGCTTCGGCAGGGCCCGGCGGCGCCTCAGCGGCGACCCGCAGTTGCAGCTTGCGCGTCTCGACCGACCCGTCGGCCAGCGTGACTTGGAGCGCGATTTCGCGGTCGGCGTCCAGGCCGCTGACGATCGTCGAGCCCGAGGGATCAACTTCCAGCCCGTCGATCGTCACTCGAGAATCCGCCGGCGCCTCCCAGCGTACTGTCGCGTCGCCACCGAGGGGAACCGGGTCCTTCGGCCCCTCGAGCACAATCTTCGGCCCGCCCTGCAGCATCGCCAGCAAGCTCGGCCCAAATTCTATCCCCAGGTAGACGCCGCCCGCGATCACGCCCAACAGCAACAGGATCATCGCCACGAGCTTGGGCCAAGCGGCGGCCGGCTTCTTCGCAAACGCCGCCATGTAGGCCTGCCAAAAGGCTTCCACCGAGGCGAAGCGGTCGCCGGGGCCCTGCGACAGGGCTTGCGCCAGGACTTCACCCGCCGGCTGGGGGGCGCCGGCCTGCCGTACGTCGCTGACAATCTCGTGCTTGGAACGCGTTCCCGGCGGACGGGCGGTCATTACGCGCAGGATCGTGGCGGCCAGCGAGTAGACGTCCGAGGCGGGCGTGGCGGGCTGGCCCGAGCGCAGCTCGGGAGCGGCGAAAGGGACATCCAGCAGCGCGGCCGCGCGCGGGTCGTCATTGCCCTGAATAGCCGGCACGTCCAGCAGCATCGCCGGAGCGCCCGCCCCAATGTAGATGGTGTGCGGCGAGACGCGGCCATGCGTCCGGCCGGTAGCGTGGACGCCCTGCAAGGCGTGCGCGATCGGTGCGAAGATTCCGCGGGTCTCCTCGGCCTTCGGGACGGCGTTGCGGGACTCCAGCGCGTCCAGCAGCGTGTCGGCGTTGACGAGGCTCCGGCCCGACGGCTCGTCGAAAACATTGATGAGGCGGTCGCCGGCGACAAGCAGCTCGATCGCCGTGGCCGCGCCCTCGACCTTGGGCGTCGTGGTGATGCTGCGGCCGGCGAAGTAGCGGGCGGTCTGCTCGGCGGCGGCGGGTTCGGCCAGCTCCGAGGCGAACTGCTGCGGGCCATGGGAAGCGACCAGGACGCGCGGTTCCGAGGCGGCCTCGTCCCAGGCGATGTAGGCCCGGCCGTAGGGCGTCGCGCCGAGCGCCAGCCCCATCTCGTAGCGCTCGCCGATGACCGAACCGACCGGCGGGTCGCCGGGGGCGTCCGGCCGCGCATCATGGGCGGAGCCGCACGAGTCGCAAAACTTCGCGCCGGGCTGCGCCGGTTGCATGCACTTCGGGCAACGTTTGATTTTCGGAGCCGGAGCAGTGTCGGACGATTGCATCTCACTCATGGCGCTATGGTCTGAACCGCACCGACGCACGCGGGCCGGAGCCCGTCCCGCGCGGCGGTCGCTTAGGCTACTATCTTAGGGGTCGGGGCCATGCCTTTTCGGGCTTTTTCTTTACGAAGACATCGAGCCGCCGTTCACGGCCCGACGACGGCGCTCGCGCTGGCCTGGCTGGCCTGCTTCGGCGCGTCGCTTTCGGCCCAAGACTCGTTTCCGACCGACGTCGCCGTTGTCGTTGACACCTCCCGGAGCATGCTCAATCCAGGCATGGACCCCGAGCGCACCTCGGTGCTTGTCTCCAAGCTGTTCTCCGACATAGTGCCCGGCAAGCTCGCCATCCTACGCCTGATGTCCGCCACCAGGGACAAAGAGCGCGTCGGCATGGTCCAATCGGGCGAGTTTAAGCCTTGCCGCGAGGACCCCAGCATGAATTGCTCGGGCTACTCGCTGCCGCCGGAGGTCGGCCGCGAGCTGCTGGAGGGAAAGCGCCTCGTTGGGGAGAAGATTCGCGACCGGCGGGGCTCGACGCAATTTAAGAGCGAGCTCGACGCCCACCTCGAAGCCGACGGGAACGAGAGCTTTTTCGCGTTCTCTTTCGCGACGGCTAAGGCGATCTTCGATCAGAATCGCCACTCCGCGCCTGATATTCCGCGAACGCTGATCGTCCTCTCTGACGGCGACGCCGAGGACTGGCCGCAGTCGATGGAGATCCTCCGAAAGCTCCAGCAGGACGAGGTTGGCGTCGAGGCGATCGTGTTCGGCCGCGGCAGCACCGACCAAGCCGCCGAAGCCGGCCTGCCGCGCCGCCAAGCCAGCGGCCCGGCCGAGCTGATGTCGGCCTTCGCCGATTCGTTCCGGCGCATCGTAAGGGCGCCGTTCCGTTCCGACGGCCGCGTGGCCGCAAACCCGCGTTTTGAGATGAAGCCCGAGATCGACGAGGCCTGGGTGGTGATCTTCGGCGACGCGACTCTATCGGCGGCAAGCGTGGCGGGCCCCGGAGGCGAGATCGCCGCGGACTTCGCCGCCGACCAGCAGACCCGAGCGGGCGCCTACCGAGTGGCCTACCTAAGCGACCCCGCTCCTGGGCAGTGGGAGGTCCGCGCCACCGGCGGCGGGCCGAACGTCTCCTACGCCGTGATTGAGCGCTCCGATCTGGCGCCGCACATTCTGGAGCCGCGCTCGGTGATCTCCGGCGTTGAGACGACCATGACCGTGGTCTTGCGGGCCTCGGAGGGCGGCGCGGACATTCGTCCGGCCGACTTGGGCGAAGAGGTCATGATGGAAGCGACCATCGAGGGCCGCACGGTGGAGTTGCGCGAGTCCGGCGACGGTCGCTTCACCGGCAAGATCACCCTGACCCAGCCCGGCCCCGCGCCGGTGATCGTGCGCGCGTCGAACAGCTTTGTTGACCGCACCGCGCGCGGCGTAATCGACGTCAGCGGCATGTTCCGCTACTCCGGCCCGCCGGTTTCGCTGGATTTCGGGACGCTCAAGGCCGGCGAGGAAGCCTGTCGCCCGCTGGTGTTCCAAGCCGAGCACGTGGGCAACGTCCCCTTGGAGCTGAAGATGCTGGAGACGCTTCCCGGCGGTCACGCACTGGAGCTGCGCGCGGCGGCGGGCGTTTCCCGGCCTGGCGGAGAGCCCCTGCTGCTCGGCCCGACCGACGAGAAGACGCTGTGCCTGGTGACCGAGCGACGCGCGCCGTCCTCCAGCGGCGACGCCCGGCGCTGGACCGAGCTGCGGATGCGCGGCGTGGACGCGCCCAGCGCCGGCGTCCCGCTGGAGCTGAGCTGGCAGGTCAACGGCCTGTCGTTCTGGGAGCTGTGGAAGTGGTGGATTCTGGGCGCTCTGGCGTTGCTGGTGTTGGCGTTCATCATCTACGGCTTCATCAAGCCCCACTCCTTCCCTCGCGAGCTGGCGCTGGTCTATGTGCCCGAGCTTGACGACATCGAGGACAACCTGCCGCAATCCATCCGAAGCTGGAAGGGGACGCGCAAAGGCTGGTACCGCAACGCCAAAGCCTACCTGACAGCGGATTTCCGCGTCACAGGCAATAAGAAGGGCGCCGTGGTGGCGCTGGAAGCGGTGGGACCACGCACGGTGATGGTCAAGAGCACGAGCGGCATGTTGTATCGCGACGGCGGCGTGGGCGATTGGGACGAAGTTCCCGAGGCGGGGGCCCGCATTCGCGGCGGCGAGACCTACCGCATCGGCGAGCGCGGGCCGTTTTTCCAAACCGCGACGAGGCTGGGCTGATGAGACGCTATGCGCTGCTGTTGACGGGCTTGTTGCTGTTGGCGTCGACGGCCCAGGCCGCGCGGCACATCGTCGTAATTCTGGACACCTCGAAGTCGATGCTGCGTCAGGACCCCAAGCGGCTGGCGACGCTTTCGACGGCGATGCTGTTTGACCTGGCGCGCCCGGATTTGGCCTCCGGCGACACCTTTGAGGTCATCCCTTTCCAGCCCGGCGGCCAGAAGTGGACCGATTCGAGCGAGCCCTGCGAGGAGCGCTCCGGCGGCGTGGTCGAGCCCACGCGCGGCTCGTCGGGAGCGGCCGCCGGGGCGAACTTGCAGACGCGGCTCGCAGCGCTGGCCTACGACGCCGATTGGACCTACTTCTACCCTTCCCTTTGCGTGGCGACGAAGCGCTTGGAAGCCCGCGAGGGCGAGCGCTTGGTCGTGGTACTGACCGATGGCCTCAGCGATCGCGCCGACCTGGACCAGAGCCTGATCCTGCGCAAGCTGGCGCCGCGTATGTTGGAGACGAACACGCGCCTGCTGGTGCTGGCTTTCGGCGACCAGGCGGCCGCGGCTTCGGGCTTCTTTCAACCGGTCGTGAATCCCTCGGACCCGGCCATCAACCCGGACGGCCGCAGCCTGGGCGAGGTTTTTGAAGACCCGTCGGGCCAGAACCTGTTGGAGAACATGATCGAGATTTTCGGGCGCTGTTGCGGGTATGTCTCGGAGACCGTCAGTGGCAACTCACTGCGGCTGCGAGGTCGGGTGATTCCGGAAAACGCCGCTGTGGTGGCTTTTTGGAAGTCCGCGGTTCAGCCCGGCTTTGAGCTGTCGCCGACCGAGCCGCTGGGGACGCCGAACCCGCTGCAAGTCGCCTCGGAAGTGGGCGCCGCCTATGCCCTGCGCTGGCTGACGGCCCCGATACCCGAGGCGCTCACGCCAATCCGGACGGCAGCTCCCAACGCCACCATCGCCATTCTGCGTCCTCCCGAGATTGAGCTGAGCTGGGCGACTCCCCGCGGCTTTGAGACGCTGGCCACCCGCAGCGACCTCTGCCAGACGGTGGCGCTACGGCTGAAGGGCGGCTCCAGGGAGCCTCCGCCGGCGGACATCACGGTGTCGTTCCGGATCTCCGGCCCGAGCTATATCGACGGCTGGTTCCCTGCTTCCGGCGGCGAGCTCAACTCGGACGGCGACGCGCGCGAGTTTCAGGTCTGCCCGGTCTTCAAGGAGACCTTTCCGGCGGGCGCTGACTCCTACCTGGGCCGCCTGGAGGTGCGGGCCATGCGCGGCGAGGTGACGCTGGAGACGCTGAGCGGCGTGGAAGGGATGGCTGCCACGGTGAAGCCATTGCTGCGCATACGCTCCACCCCCGCCACTGCCGACGCCGATCGGGGGAATTTAGCCCGCTCGGAGGTGGGCTGCGCCAATTTCGCGCTCTTGCTGGAACCCTGGGACCGCTTTGAGGCCCGCGCCTCCACGGGCAGGCCCTACCGGTTGACGGCGTCGCTCGACCCCAAGGCGGAGCTGCGCAGCGGGCCGCTGGGCGGCGCCTCGGTGCGATTGCAGATCCAGGGCTCCTCGGTGGCGTCGCGTCCGGTGCGAGAGCCGCAGCCGGGCCGCGATCCGTGGACAGCCGAGCTCGATTCGGCGTTGATCGCGCGGCTCAAGCGCTCGGACTCGGCCGAAGGCTCCGAGCGGCCTTTCCAGGTCTGCGTGGAGATCGGACGGCCCGGCCAAGGCGGCTCGGCCGGCGTTGAGCTGCACTTCAGCCTGGCGGAGACGCCCTATCGCGAAATGCCGCTGGGCGCGCTGTCCGACCCCTTCACGGTCAAGCTGGAAGTGGCCCAGCCGAACCTGTTGCAGCGCTACTGGTCGCTGGCGACGTTGCTGCTGCTGTTGCTGCTGCTGGCGGCGCTGGCTTGGTTCGCCCGCTACCGCCCGACCTTGCCGCCGGACTTCCGCGCAGCGTCCGCGCCGGGGCCGCAAGGGCCGTTCACACCGCTGCCGCTGGGAGATGCGCCGCTGTTCCGCCGGGTAGCGGCGCTGGAGTCCGAGCTTCCGATGGAGGCGCCGGGCGGCCAGTCGCCGCTGGGCTGGTTCCGGCCCCTGGCCGGCGACTTGTACGCCTTCCGCCCTCCCGCCGGCGCACGGGCCGTGCAGCAGCAAGTGGGCGCCGATTGGCGTGACGTTCCCACCCCCGACGGCAACCTCTACGCCGTCGAAGCCCGCCGCGGCTACCGCTATCAGACATCCAGCGGCGAGGTTCGCACCTTTCGCACCGAATTCTCCTCCGGCGCTGAATCTGACCAATGAACCCGCGCCTCCCGCTCGCGGCCCTGGCGGCCGCCCTCGCTCTGGCGGTCCCGGCCATGGCCGAGCGGCGCGTGAACGTGCTGATCGACACTTCGGGCTCGATGATCCGCATGGACGCGCCCAAATACGCCGTCCAGCTTGCCAAGATCCTGGCGGACCTCACCGAGCCCGGCGACCGCTACCAAGTCAACCGCCTGCCGCCCAGCTCCAGCGAGGTGGATATCTGCTCCGCCCCGCCGACCCCGGCGTTGCGCCTGGCGATGCGGCCGGGCGACTATGCCGGATTCAAGGGCTCGATCGACGGGTTCATTGGCCGCTACACCGGCGGCAACAAGTTTGCGGCTTCCATCCACACGGCTCTGGAGTTGCTGACCCTCGATCCGTCCCACGACCGCCTGCTGTTGTTCCTGGCTGATTCCGGAGGGCTGAGCAACGAGTGTGATGTATCGCTCACAAACACGCTCAAGCGCTTTCGCGACAGCGGCGGCATGGTGGCGGCGGTCAATATCGGCTCGACTACGGGCGGTTTCGGCTCCAACCCGGCGTTCCACTTCAGCAGCGCGGCCCGCGATTCCGGCGAGCTGATTGACGCCGTCGCGGAGGTCTACCAGCGCTTTCTAGGCTCGCGTGGCGCCAAGACGGGACGGCTCAAGGGCGGCGCCATCGAGGTCGAGATCGGCCCCTACGTCAAGGAAGCCTTTCTGGTGGCGGCGGCCGATGGGGATTTCGCAGCGCTCACGCCGGGTCCGTCCAACCCCTCGGCTAAGGCCGTGGACCTGAACCTGCGCGGAGGCGGCTCGACGATCGGGCTCGACGGCAAGCGACGCGACTACCGCATCGCCCGGCTGACCCATCCGCGGGGCGGGCGCTGGCGCTTCCAAGCCGGCTCGGCGGCGGGCGGCTGGATGCTGATAGAGGAGTCGGCCATCGCCGTCCGGCCGCTGGAAGCGTTCACCGCGGGGCCGTCGGCGCTGATCGCCTTTGAGGTTTACGACGAGCGCACGGGCCAGCGCATAGTCGGGGCCGACCTGCCCTCGCTGCAAGTGGACCTGGACTTAAACGGCCAGCGCCTGACCCTCCGCGACGACGGAGCCAACGGCGACGAGAAAGCCGGTGACGGCATCCTCAGCGCCCGCGCCAACCTGCCGAGCGCGGGGCGCCGGACCGCGTCGGCCGTGTTGCGAGGCGGCGACCTGGAGCGGCGGCTGAACCTGAGCCTCGATTTCCGCGAGCCCGGCTGGACGATCGAGCCGCAAATTCCGGCCAAGGTGGACATGGGAGAGCCGGTGACGCTCCGGGCGCGGGCGAGCTTGCGGGGCGGCGGAGGTTCGACGGCTGGAGCCCCGCCGTACGTGGAAGCGCGTCTGCCTGACGGAGCCACAATCCGGCTGGCGCACGACGGTTCCGGCGGCTACAGCGCGCAGTGGACGCCGGAGCGATCCGGCGAGCTCGCGTTGCGGCTGGAGTTGCCGCCGGGCGTGGCGGGTGACGGCGTTGATTTTCGGGTCGAGGCGCTGGGGCGGCTCTCGGCATCCGGTCCGTTGCCCGCAGTCACGCTGGGACCAATCCGCGGCGGCAAGGAAGCTCTGGGGATGCTGGACCTGTCCGGCGTGGAGGTGTTGGGCCAAGTGCGGGCGCGGGCGGCGACCACCCTGCGCCTGTCCAACGCGCCTTTGCTGATCCAGACTGACGAGGGCTGGACGCCGCTCCGCGACGAGCCGGCGCTCCGGCTGCGGCCGGGGGTTCGCGGGGTCGCCTTGCGCCTGGCCGCCGAGAGCTGTCCGACGGCCTGCTCGCCCTCGCAACCGCACGAGATCGTGCTGCGCGCCGAACGCGCCGACGGCAGCGTGGTCGAGCTGCGGGCGCCGTTGCAAGCCGAAGTCATCGGCGATCCGTTCTGGGACTGCTATTGGCAATACTTCGCGGCGGCGCTGGCGACAATGCTGGGGGGCGTGGTGGTCTACGGCTTCACCTCGCCGTCGCGATTCAACGCCCGCGACGGCGTCCAGCTCTCGCAGGAAGCGGACCTGGAGGAGGGGTTTTTCCACCGTTTTCGCTCGCAGCCGGGCTCACGCGCGGGGTTCTACCGCGACGCGCGGCTATACTTAAGCCCCGACTTCAGGGTCTCCGGAGCCAAACGGGCGGCGCTGGCGAGGCTGCGCGCCGATCGCGGCCGGGTGATGATCCAGCCGGCCGTGGGACACACTCTGTGGCGAGAGAATCTGCTGGGCGAATGGGAAGAGTTGCCGCCTGAGGAAACGCCGGCGCGCACGGGCGTCGTCTACCGTAGTGACGATAAGTCCTTGTACTTCGAGCCCAGGACCGGAGGCTGACAGTGCGGCAACTGCTATTCATCACCCTCGTCGCGCTGCTGACAGCCGTCGCCGCCCCCGCCCAACGCAAAATCGCCGTTGTGGTGGACACCTCCATCTCCATGAAGGAGTACGATCCGCAGGACTACGCCGAGCAGCTCTCCAAGATCATCGGCGACATTGTCGAGGACGGCGACCGCTACGCGGTCTTCCGCATGATGAACGAACGCCAGGCGGCCGAGGCGCGGGACGCGGCGCAGCGCTCGTCCATCCCGCCGGCGCTGCAAGTGCTGCTGGGCGGCGGAATCGCCCGACCATTCCACGAAGATTGCTCCGCCCCGGCCGACTCCTCGCTCATGCTGGAGCTGCGGGGCCCTCGGGAAAGCTTCAAGCGGCAGCTCACGGATTTTCTGATCTACAACAATTACACCCACTTCGCGCGCCAGCTCCACACTGCGTTTCAGTTTCTGGGCAATTCCGGGCCGCGGCTGCTGCTGATCGTCGCCGACGCCGGGGGGCTCGGCGAGTGCGAAGCGCCTTTGCTGCGGGAGCTCAACCAGTTGCGCGGCTCGGGCGCGATGATCGCGGCCATCAATCTGGGCACGGATGCGGGCTCGTTTCGTGGCGACCCGCCGTACGCTTACGCCACGGCGGCCCGCAGCGCATTTGACTTGGCTAAGGCTGTCGGCGAGGTCTACCAGCGGTTCCTGGGCGCGCAGAACGTCAAGAGCGGCCCCATTCGCGGCGACGTGGTCATCCAGATGGACGACATGGTGAAGGAGGCCTATCTGGTGGTCGCAGCCGACGGTCCGTTGCCCGCTCTTCAGCAAGGCGGCGGCAACCCCGGCGCTGATGAGCTCGACCTCAACTACCGCGGGGGCGGCAGCACCGTCGGGGTCGACGGCGTCAACCGCGGCTACCGCATTGTGCATTTCAAGAACCCGCGCCCCGGAACCTGGACGTTCCGCACGGGCTCGCGCGCCGGCGGCGGCTGGATTCTGATTCAAGAGCGCTCCATCGGCCTGCGGATGCTGACGACCACGGCCCCCACCGGCCAGGAATCGACCCTGACCATTGAGGCCTACGACGAGCGCACCGGCGCGGCCATTACCGACCCACGCATCCTGTCGAGCCTGCGGATGGATACGAAAATCAACGGCGCGCCGGTCGATTTCAGACGTGACGCCGACGGCCGCTACTCGGCGCGGGTGAATTTTTCCGGCTCCGGACGCCAACAGGTGGAAGCGCGGCTGCGCAGCGGCGACATCGATCGAACGGTGAATCTGACGGTGGACGTCAGCGACGCGCCGCCCCCTCCCCCGCCTCCGCCGGCCCCGACGCCCGCGCCCACGCCCGAGCCAACTCCGGCGCCTGCGCCCGAGCCGGCGCCGACCACCCGGCCGACGCCCGCTCCTTCACCGGCGCCCGCGCCTCCCGTTCAGCCCGCGCCAAGCGAACCCGTCGCGCCGGCGCCTCCCGCACCGCCCCCGCCTCCGCCGCCGGGCGCGGCACTCGACGATTTCGACTTCGGCCCGCGTCCGGCGCCCGTTAAGCTGGGGCCGGTGAGCAGTTCCAGCGCCGTGGACGGCCGCCTCGACCTGCCCGGCGTGCGTCTGTCCGTGCCCACCAACGTCTTCGTGACCACCGATTTTGACCGCTCGCGGGCGCGCGTCGAGATCGAAAGCAACGGCCAGTGGCGGCAGCTTGGCCGCGATCCGGTCGAGCTGACCCTGCAACCCGGCGGCCCTCATGGGTACCGCATCCAGATCCTGACCAACGAGTGCCCGTCGGCGTGCAGCTTCGACGAGCAGCACGAAATCACCCTGGAGGCGCGCCGCGTGGACGGCTCCGTGCTGCGCTCTTCGGCGACGCTCTCAGTCGAGATCATTCCCGACCCATGGCTGGAGTGCTACTGGCAGTGGCTGGCGGGATTGGCGTCGATCCTGATGGGCGGAATCATCGCCTACGGCTTCATCTCACCGTCGCGATTTCCCTCGAGGCTGGGCGTGCAGTTCTCGCCGGAGGAGGATCTCAACGAGGGCGTGTTCTATGAGATCCGCCGGGCTTCGGGAGCGAGCGCGGGCTTCTATCGGGACGCGCGAATCTATGTGCAGTCCGACTTCCGGCTCAGCGGCAAGCGCAAAGGGGCTCTGGCCCGGCTGCGCGCCGACGGCGCCCGCCTGCAGATGCGCGAGGAGACGCCGGGCGCATTGGAGCGGCAGGCCGTGGACGGAACCTGGGAGCCGCTAGCTGACCGCGAGACGCCCGTCTCCACCGGGATCGTCTTTCGCACCGTGGACCGCAGCCTGTATTTCGAATTGCGATCCGGATAAGATAGGTGCGTTCGATGCCTCAACAACAGCCCGGCGCAATGCACGGCGGGCGGTTGCGGTGATTTTGACGGCGACTTTTCGACGAGGAGACGGCCATGGCGGATGAATCGATTCTGAGCTTGCAGGGAAAAGTGCCGCCGCGCATGTTCGTGGGTCTCGGCGGCGCGGGCTCAAGAATCGTCGATCGCATGGCCGCGCGGGCCAAGCAGTTGCCCCATTGGGACGAAGCGTTGCGGCCCCTGACCGCCTTCGTTTCCATCGACACCGACATCAACGACCAGAACATGCTGGAACATGTTCCGCGCGGCAACAAGATCACCATCGGCGCTTTTGATAAGCATCAAGCGGTGGAAAACTACCGCAAATCCGGCGACCAGCAGGCCCTGCAGTGGCTGGATAAGGCTTACCGGCCGCGACCCGGCGGCGGCTTCGGCGCAGGCCAGATTCGGGTGGAATCGCGGCTGGGCTTTCACTACTCCAGCCCGCAGATTCGCGAGCGGTTCGCACAGGTGCTGCGCCACTTGCTGGAGGCCGACAACACGTTCCGCCTCGCCGACCCGCCCACCATCTACGTCTACGTGTACGCCACCCTGGCCGGCGGCACCGGCTCGGGCTGCTTTCTGTGCGCGGCCTACCTTTTGCAGGACGTGATCCGCAGCCTGCACTGGCGGCCGCGCGTGATCGGCAACTTCCTGCTCTCCACCACGCTGCTCAACAAGGTCGCCCCGGACTTGCACCAAGACATCCACGCCAACACCTACGCCGCGCTCAAGGAACTCGAGCACCTGACCAAAATCCAGTACCCGGACGTGCAGAAGGATCTGCCCAACGGCGAAACCTTCGTCTACTGGAACAACCAGTCCAGCGCCGAGCCGCCGCGCGTGAAGACCGCCCCGTTTTACTACTCGTCGATCTACGATCTGCCGCCGCAAATGGCCGTCGGCGATATCGTGGCGGTAGCGGCCGACGCGACCTTCTGGCAAGCCTTTACGCCCATCATCGGGCGCATCCTCAGCGAGGCGGACAACTACGAAAAGCACCTCACCGAACTGACCCGTTTTCCCGGCGACCTCAAGAATGTCGGCCGCGGCTATGCCAAGAACTTCGGCGCGTTCGGGCTGGCGACGCTGGTGCTGCCGGCCGAGGATTTGCACGAGTACTCAGCGCTGCGCTTCGCGGCGGAAGCCCTGCGTCGGCAGATCACCTTCGGTGTCAGCCCGGACGCCGCCGATGACCGCGCCCGCGCCCTGGAGCGCTTGCAGGTCAACTACGAAGACCCAAAATTCCGCAACATGGCGGAGGAGGACCGCTACCGCGAGATCAACAAGGCCTTCGTGCTCTCCGTCCAGGCGATGGCGCAGCAGGACGAGCGCGACGAGATCACCAACGGCTACTGGCAGCGGCTGGTGGAGGACGTGGACCTGGGCCGCAAAACCGGCGGCGTGGACGAAAACGGCGAGGCCCGCCGCGCCGAGACGCTGGTGCAAAAGGTCCGCGCCGAGCTGGCCAAGCAGCGCGAGCCGATCCTGAACAGGGTTTCGATCAAGCAGCGCGTGTTCGTCTTCCACCGCGAGGGCGTCAACCAGTACCTCCAGCAGGTCAACGGGCTGGTGGAGGACATCCGCAAGGGCGCCGTCGTCGTCGACGAGGGCCTGGAGCAGGTCCGCAACTCAGCCGCCGAAGGCGATGTGATTCGCGACCTCAAGCTCGACCCGATGCAAGAGCGCTATCTGGTGTTGCGCCTGCTGGACCTGTGCGAGCGCGAGATCATGCCGGAGATCAAGGAGCGTTTCGAGAAAGCCGAGAAAGGCAGCCTCGAAAACCCCAAGGTCAAGGAGCGGTTGGAGCGCGAGTTCCTGGAAAACCTGCAACAGGCCGCCGAAGCCAAGAAGTGGGGGTTCCGGCACGACGAAGAAACCTTCATGCGCACTCGCGACGAGGCGCAGCGGAACTTCCAGACGGTAGCCCAAGCCCAAAAGCGCTACTTCGACGCCAAGCTGGAGCAGTCGCAGTACCGCGAGCTGCTCGACTACATGCAGAAGCGCGGCCACCTCTACGCCCGGCTGGCCACCCGCATGAACGACCTCGTGCAGGACATGGAGACCGAGGCCGAGTCCCTGCGGCGCGGCGCGAATCCGATCATCGCCCGCATGGCGCTAACTGTGGAGGTCTTTGAGACGCTCGACAAGCCCCGGCGCCGCATCTGGCCCGAGGTCTACCGCGCGCTGTTCGTGGACGGCGGGCGCGACATGACCACGTATGACCGCAACGTGCTCTCGCAATCCATTGCCGCCGAGCTCAAGCCCGTCCGCGACCCCGGCAGCGGCCGCTTTGTCGAGAAATCCGAGCGCCAGGCCGTCACCGACCTGCGCCAAGCCCTGCTCAAGCTGGGCCGCGACCGGCTGCGGCGCACCATCTACGGCGACGACGACGTCAAGGCGCTCAATATCGAGACCGGCCTGGAGCTGGAAGCGCGCCTGCTGACCCCCGGCCGCGCCGGCGAGCCCCCGAGCAAGGCGGAGATCGACCACTATGTAGACCGCAAGCTGGTCGCCTTCTCGCAGCTCGCGGGGGTGACGGCGCGGCTGCGTTCGGAAGAGCTCGACACGCTCGACGACGGCGTGAAGGTGGCGCAGACGCGGCACTACGTCATCAAGAAGGACTCCGTGTCGCCGGACTTCGACTCCCGTTTGCGCCGCATTCTGGAGCGCGGCGGGCGCGAGCCGCAGCACTCGGGCTGGTCAAGCCCGCACCTGGCGATCGTGCACGACATGGAGCTGCCGATCCCGCTGTACTACTTCGCCGCCGTGGTGGGCGACATTGAGAACGCCTACGAGCGGGTGGCCGCCAACGAGCGCCGCGCGTACCATCTGCACACCGACTACCACTGGGAGAAGGCGCTGCCGAACCTCAACCCGCGCAAGGGCGAGCTGAGCGCCTCGTGGGCGTTGGACCGGTTGGTCGATGGCCTGTTGACGCAAGTAATCGTCAAGACGCGCGAGGGACTGTTCTGGCGCCGCAACGCCGAGGACAGCGAGCCGCTGGGCGAGAACCTGGCCGCGGCGCTCTACACGCTGGGCGAGTACCACCTGGACCAGGACCTGGGGCCGCGTTTCAAAACAATGGTCGACTCCGCCAAGGAGTCCTACGGACCCGACGAGCTCCGCCGCCGCGCCGAGACCCTGCGCTCCTGGGCGGGCAAGTTGATCGAAGATATCGCCATGGCCGCCCGCCGCGGCGAGAACTCGCGCCAGGAGGAGCTCGATCAGCCGGTGCTGCGGGTGATTCAGTCGATTGTGGACGACCTGCTCGACGCCAAGAGCGGACGGCCGCTGACGCAAGGCTCCGCTGCATCCGGATCGCTGTTGCGCGAGAGCGAATTGAGCTTCGACCCGCCGCCGGACAAGGACGCGGCCGGGTAACGCCGCGAGGCCGACGGCGATGAAGCGCCTGCATCCCACCATCCTCGTCGGCTACGGGGACTATGGCCGCACCGTGCTCGAGCGGTTGCTGCGCAGCGCCGCCGCGCGCGGCTCGCTGGAGTGGGAAGAACGCGACGATCCGGCTTCCCTGCAACGCCGCCGACTGCGCGGGCTGGCATTGCTGTGGGCCGCCGACCCGCTCGACCCCCGCAGCGGCAAGGAGCGTACGCCGGAGGTGATGGTCGATCTGTTTCGTCAGATCGAGGAGGTCGAGCCCGGCCCTTACGGCGTGGGCGAAAGCTTGGCGCGGGCCGCCGGCGAAGCGAAACGCCGCCTGCACGCCGCCGACGCGCACGGCGCCGCCGACCGCAGCCAGGGTCTGGACGTGATTGTGCTGGCACACCCCAGCCGGGCCGAGGCTGTCGGCAAGCTGCAAGAAGTGGTCGAGCCGATGCTGCGCGAGCTCTCGCAGGGGCTCGCCCTCACGCGCGTCAAACAAGGCGCCGACCAGCTCAACTTTCTCCAGATCCTCGATTTTGACGACTACTGGCGCACTTCGGCGGAGCACAACCGCATCCGCGACGCCGTGGCGCACGCCTTCGAACGCAACCAGCAGGCCGCCGAGCGCCGCCAACCCAACTTCGGCCGCGTCTACCTGTTTGACAGCGAGACTCGCGGCGGCCATCGCGACCGCGACGCCCGTATCGACGAAACCGCACTATTCCTGGAGTTCCTGCTCTTTGAAGGCCAGCGGCAAGGGGATAATGAGCGGCTCTACCAGCGCGACGACGACGGCGCGCCGGCGGCGGCCCTGGTCGGCATTCGCGGCATCCAGCTCAGCTTCGGGCTGATCGCGCGCCTCAGCGCCGCCACGTATTCGCGGCTCTTTCTGGACTACCTCATCAAGCGGGGCGAGACCGCCCGGCGCGAGCCGCTGGCCGAGATTCTCCACGACTACCTGCCTGAGCAGCTCGAGCAGACACTCGGTTTGGACAGCATCGACGCCTTGCGCGAAAAGGGGATCGACGAGATCGAGACCAAGCTCCTGAAGCTGGACCCCGCCGCGCCCGACTGGCCCCGGCAGGTCGCCGAAGGCTGGCGGCGGTCGGTTTGGGCGCTCAAGGACCAGATTTCGCAGGAAGCCGGACGGGAATCCCGCGTCATCGCCGAGCAGCGCCTGGCCGGCCTGCGCGAACGGCTTGAGGGCGCGGTGCTGCGCGAGCTCGACGCTGTCCGCGATCCGCTGACCATCGGTCAGTTGCTCGACCAGATCGAGCGCTTCGAGCCGCGGCTGCGCTACGAGCCTCCCCCGGACAACTCGGCGGTCTCCGGTGAAGAGGCCGACCCGTTTGAAGCCGTCATCGAGCGGCATCAACAATACCAAACGTTCCAAGCAGGGCGCGTGCGCACGGAACGGCTCGCCGATGTTTGGTGGCCGCTGCTTGGCGTCGTCTTCGCACTGGCCGCCGCGCCGTTCGCGACGGACGCGCTGAGCGAATTCGTGGAGCTGGAGGGCTGGGCGCAGCGGTTGACGCCGATCGCCATGCTGGCCGCCTTCTGGCTGCTGGGCTGGCAGCTCGGGCGGCAGGTATTCCAGCGCTCGATCGAGAAGCGCTCGCGCCGAGCCGACGACTTTTCCCGCCACGCCCAGCGGGGGCGCTTGACGGACTGCGTTCGGACGGCCACTCGCTCGGCGGCCGTTCAGCAAGAGCTCCGAGCCCATGCCGAAAGCGTCGCGGCCTCGCTGCGGATGCGGGTGCTGGGCGACGTGCTCGGCGAGCTGCTGCGCGTGAAAGATCTGCTCAGCCGCCGTGCCCGCGAGATCGACTGGCTGATCGACCAGCTCGGCAGCTTTCTCGACATGAACGGCGTGGACTCGAGCCGACCGCGCCCCCAGTTCGACGGCCGCCGCCGCGGACACTCCGCGCTGCGCCAACTGGAGCGCAACGAGGATCTCGCGGCCGTCTTCAGCCAGCGCACCGCCGAGCCGACCCACTTCGGCGAGCGGCAGACCAAGCTGGATCTCTTTGGAAGCTGGTCGGAGCGATACTGCGAGGAGTTTCTGCGCCCGTTGGTCTTCTTGGACAAGCTCAGCGCCGACTATCGCGACCCGATTCAGACCGGCTCGGGCGAAGGCCCTTCAGTGAGCGAGCGCGAGCGCGCCGACGCGCTGGGCGCGGCCATCAAGCTCTGTTCCAAGCCGCCGCTGGCGTTCTTTCTGTTGCAGGCGCCAACAGAGTCGGCCGTCACGCGATCGAGCATATTCCCCATGACGTGGCTGAACCTGGAGGGCGTGGCCAATGACCTGAGCGAAGCCGGCTACCAGCGGCCCGCGGGCGGAGAGAGCGGGGAGCGGGCCTACTTCCTGGAGATGCAGCTTGGCGTGCCGACCGAGCTGCTCAAGCGAGGGGAGGAGCGATGAGCTTCGAGCTCAACGGCTTGTTGCCGCTTGTGGTTCTGCTGGTCGGCTTCTTGCTGACCTTGCTGGCGGACCTGGGCGCCCGCGGCCGCGCCGAGCTGGGCGACACGGGGACCTACTGGAGCCGCGTCGCCGCCTGGACCGTCGCTGCGATCGGCGTCCCGCTGCTGCTCCTCTACGCCTTCGCGGCGGGCTATCCCGGGGTGGCGCCGCGGATTCCGTGGATGGACCGCCAGGAGGTGTGGCTGTTTCTTCCCTTGCTGGCATGGGGGGGCCTGTTGATGATCGGCCTAGCGACGAAGACCGCGGCCGATCGCGGGCGTTGGTTGGCGGGATCGATCGGCTACGAAACCGACAACCGGCGCTGGGTCATGCTCTGCTCGCTGCCGTTGTTGGTCCTGTTGGCGGCCGCTTGGTCGCGCTTGGGAGACACTGCTTCGTCATACCCGGCGGCGCATTGGTCAACGGCCGCCCTGCTTTCGCTGACCTTGCTGCGGGTAGGTTGGAGCCGTCCGCGCCGGACCGCCGCCGTCGCCGAGGCCGCGCCGGCCGCATCAGCCGAGGCGGCGACTCGCCCGGACTGGCCCGAGTCGATGCGCCGCGGCGGGATCGGGCTCACGGAGCTGTTCTCGCGTCAAGCTTCCGCCGCCGGCCGGCGCCAGCCGCAACCGGATCGCTTTGTAACCGAATGGCGCGAGCGCATCGCAGCCAAGGGCTCGCACGGCGTCTCCGAGGCTGTGCTGGAGGCGGTCCATGACCTGACCAAAGCCAGGGCCGTCGCGCCCGGCGTGGAGCGCAACCGGCTGATCCTGGCGCCGGACAACTGCGGCCAACACGAAGCGGTCGGTCTGGCCGCGGCCGATCTGGCCCGCAAGCTGGGCGAGGCGACGCTGATCGTAACGCCCT
>CAYOPA010000002.1:0-46722 GCA_964405625.1 uncultured Bryobacterales bacterium | reverse complement strand
CCAGCTCGGTGAGCTCAATCTCCCCGTCGCTCCCCAATCGGAACACCGCCGCCTCGGTAACATACACCACCTGCTGACCCGTCTCGCGGGCGTACTCGGCGCTAAAGGTAATCTGCGCCACCCGTTCCACCAGCTTCGGCGAGCCATGCCGCAAATACCGCACCCTGCCGTCCGCGATCTCCACCTCGGCCCGCACCGATAGCGTCCCGCAAAACACCGCTTTCTTGGCTTTCTGCGAGATGTCGATAAAGCCGCCCACGCCCACGATCTTGTCGCCCAACTGGCTGACGTTCACGTTGCCCGCGCGGTCGATCTGCAAAAAACCAAGGTAGGTCTCGTCCACGCCCCGGCCGTGGTAGAAGTCGAACATGTGGCCGGTCTCCACGATGGCGTCGGGGTTCCACACCGCGCCGAACTCCAGCCCCGGCGCAGGCACTCCGCCAAACTGGCCGTGCTCGATGGTCGTCTGAATCGTGTCGGCAAAGCCCTGCTCGCGCGCCACGGCGATCACCCCGTCCGGCAGGCCGAAACCGACATTGATCACCGCCCCTTCTTCGAGCTCCAGCGCCGCCCGCCGCGCAATCGCCTTGCGCACGCTGAACGGGAACGGCACAAACTCGCTCTCCGGCTTGCGAGCGTCGCCGGAATATGTCGGGTCAAAGTCCGTCAAGAACGTCTGGCCGTGGTTCGGATCGATCACCAACGCGTCCACAAAACAGCCCGGCGTCCGCACGTCGCGCGGATGGATCGAACCCGTCGGGACGATCTCGCGCGCTACTGCCAGCGTCAGCCCGCCGGACGCCTTGGCCGCCTGCGCCATGGCGCAGTTGTGCCACGGGGCGGGGGCGCCGTTCATGGACAGATTGCCTGCCGTGTCGGCCGTCCAGGCCTGAACTAGCGCCACGTCGATCGGGATAGTCGGGTAGAAGAGCCACTCCTTGCCGTCGCGCTCGACCAGCTCGACCAGGTCCAGCCGGGCTTTTGCGTTGAGCTTGCCGCCTTGCAGCCGCGGATCGACGAATGTCTTCAGGCCGACGTGCGTCATCCAGCCGGGGCTGCCGGCGGCGGCCGTGTGGAAAAGCTGGACGATCACCCCGGCGGGCAGGCAGTAGGCCTCAAAGGCGTTCTCGGCGGCCAGTCGGGCCATCGTCGGCGCCAGCGACCAGTGCCCGCCGACCACGCGCCGGAGCATTTTCGGTTCGGCGACATGCTCCAGGCCGAGCGTCTTGGCGTTGCCGACGCCGAAGGGATGCATCAGGCGAGCCGGTCGAGCGGAAGCGGTCGCCGAGCGCTCTCAGCAGCAGATCCGGCAGCGCGTGCCCGGCCCCGGCGCCCCCCACGGCGATGGCGGCGCCGTCAGGAATCATGCCGACGGCTTCAGCGGCGGTGACGATCGGTTTGGCCCGCAAACCAAGAGGATAACGCCTGGCGGACCTTACGCGGTCCCGACGGTTTCCCAGGAGCCCGTCTCGCCCGACCGGTACACGGCGTCGAGAATTTCCATGTTCTTCACCGAGTCCTCGATAGGAAACTCTAGCGGTTTGCCTGTCCGCACGCTCTCGGAGAACAAGTCCCCTTGCAGCGTGTACTGGTCGCAGACCGGCAACAGCTCCTCGCGCGCCGCCCGGCCGCCGAGCTTCGAGCCGTCGTCCACAAACAGCCGGCACGGCTCGTCCGGCGGCGCGTTAAATGGGATCAGCAGCTCAATCCGGCCTTTCGTGCCGAAAACATGTAGCCGCTGGAACGGCACGAGCTGCGTCGAGCAGATCCAGCTCGCCTGGCCGCCTGGGAACTCCATCAGGGCGCTCGCCAGCCGGTCGGTCTTCATCGCCGGATCGCGGTCCAGCAGGGCCACCACGCGGCTCGGCTCGGCCTCAAACAGGTAGCGCGAGGCGACGATCGGGTAACAGCCGATGTCATAAACGCCGCCGCCGCCGATCTCGACTTGGTTGCGGATATTGGCCGGATCGGCGTTGAAGTAGCTGAACACGCCTTGTATCGCGCGCAATTCGCCGATTTCGCCGCTGCGCACAATCTCGCGCGCCCGCGCCCACTGCGGATGCGCGCGGATCATGAAGGCTTCCTGGATGACCACGCCGGTGCGGTCTCGGGCCTCGACCAGTTTGCGCGCCTCGGCGGCGTTGAGGCCGATCGGCTTCTCGCACAGCACGTGCTTGCCGGCCTCGGCGGCTCGGACGGACCACTCCACGTGAAGGTGGTTAGGCAGGGGGTTGTAGACGGCCTCGATTTCGGGGTCGGCCAGCAGCTCCTCGTAGGAGCCGTATGCCGTGGGGATTCCCAGCTCGTCGGCCGTGCGGCGGGCGCGGTCCAGGTCGCGCGAGGCGATGGCGGCGACTTCGCTCAGCTCGCCGCGCTGCATGGCGGGGATCACTTTCTGGGTCCCAATCTTGGCGACGCTGATGACGCCCCATTTCACTTTTTGCATGGCTTTTCGGTTCACAATCTTCGCACACCCGGCGAAGCGGGGATGGCCGTCTCCATCGTCGCAGGGGGCTCAACTGCTATCATCGGGCGAAGCGCTCCGTGCCCAATGTCTTGGTTTCGCAAGGATAAGAACGACCCGCAGCCCGAGCCGAAGAAGGTTCGAACTGAAGGACTGTGGATCAAATGCGACTCCTGCGGCGCGATCATCTGGAAGAAGGATCTCGACGCGGCGCTGTCGGTCTGCTCCAAGTGCGGATTCCACTTCAAGATCAGCGCCGTCGACCGGCTCAAGGCGTTGTTTGACGAAGGCGTCTATGTGGAGCTCTCGCCGACGCTGCAAGCCACGGACCCGCTTCAGTTCGTGGACCAAAAGTCTTACAAGGAGCGGCTGGAGCAGGCGCAGGCGAAGACCGGCTTAAAGGACGCGATCATCGCCGCCGAAGGCCGCATCGAGAGCCGTCCGGTCGTCATTGCAGCCATCGAATATCGCTTTATCGGCGGCAGCATGGGCGCCGTCGTCGGCGAGATGATCACGCGGGCCATCGAGCGCGGCATCGAGAGCAAGGCGCCCGTGGTGGTTGTGTCGGCCTCCGGCGGCGCGCGGATGATGGAGGGCATGGTCAGCTTGGTGCAGATGGCCAAGATCTCGGCCGCCTTGACCAAGCTCAGCGCCGCCAAGCTGCCGTTCGTCAGCATCCTGACCGATCCAACCACCGGAGGCGTTACCGCCAGCTTCGCGATGCTGGGCGATTTGAATATCGCCGAGCCCGGCGCCTTGATCGGTTTCGCCGGCCCGCGCGTCATCGAGCAGACGATCCGCCAAAAATTGCCGAAGGGCTTTCAGCGCGCCGAATTTTTGCTTGAGCACGGCATGCTCGACGCCGTCGTGCCGCGCACCCGCATGCGTCAGTACCTCAGCCGCGCTTTCCACTTCTTCCTCGGCCCGGTCCAATGACCTACCAGCAGGCGGTCGGCTATCTGTTTTCGCTATTGGGCGAGAGCGGCGGGGCGGGACTGGGCCTGCAACGCATGACGGCGCTTGTGGACCGGCTCGGGCGCCCGGACAGGAGCTTCCGCGTCGTTCACGTCGCCGGCACCAACGGCAAAGGCTCCACGGCGGCCATGATCGCGGCGGGGCTGCGGGCCTCCGGCGCCAAAGCCGGCTTCTACAGCTCGCCGCATCTGACGCGCTTCAACGAGCGCATCCAGATTGACGGCCGGCCCATCGACGACCAGGGCTTTGTCGCGGCTGTCGAGGCGGTTCGAGCGGCGATCGAGTCGCTGGCCGCGCAAGGCGATTTCGCTCATCGCGCCACTTTGTTTGAGGCGATCACGGCGACGGCGTTCTGCGCCTTTCGCAGCGCCGGGGTCGATTGGGGCGTCATTGAAGTGGGCCTGGGCGGGCGGTTGGACGCCACCAACGTGGTCGATTCCGAGCTCGCCGTCATCACGCCGATCGACCTCGACCACGAAAGCTGGCTCGGCAAGGGATTGTGGCGCATCGCGGGGGAGAAGGCGGGGATCTTTCGATCCGGCGGCCAGGCCATCTCCGCCGCGCAGCAACCGGAGGCGCGCCGGGCGTTGGAGGAAAAGGCCGTCGAGCTCGGCGTGGATCTGGTTTTCGCGCCGGAGCTCCAGCCGCTTGTTTCCGCCCGGCCTGACTCGCTGGGGCGCTTTGAAATTTCCGCCTTGGGCTTGACGACGCGGCTCGCCCTGGCCGGCGAGCATCAGGCGGGCAACGCCTTGACCGCGGCTGCCGCGCTGGACCGACTCACGATTGCGCCCGAGGCGATCCGCGCGGGCCTGGAAGCCGCCCAATGGCCGGGCCGGCTGGAGTGGTTTGAAGGCCGGCCGCCCAGCCTGCTCGACGCCGCCCACAACCCCTCCGGCGCGCGGGCGCTGGCGGCATACCTTCGGCGGTTCCACGCCGATCGCGAAATTTGCCTGATCTACGGCTCCTCGCGGGACAAGGCCGTGGAGGAGGTTGCCGGGCTGCTGTTCCCCTTAGCCAAGCGGGTGTTACTGACGCGCTCGGCGGTGCAGCGCTCGGTCAGCCCGCGAACGCTGCTGGAGCTCACCGATCATCTACATCCGGAGATCCAGTCCGTGGAGCCTCCCGCCGAAGCGTTGCGTCAAGCGCGGGAGGGAGCGGGGAAGCGGGGGCTGATCGTGGCGGCCGGGTCGATCTTTTTGCTGGGAGAAATACGCCCGCTGATCCTGGCAAACTGAGGAGAGGCCCTTTGCGCGCGGCCTTCCTTCCGTCCCGCGGATCGCTTTCTAACCTCATGCGAGAGCTGTTGAGCCACGCCCGCTCGGTGCTGATCATGATCCCCTGGGTCGTCGTCGCGACGATCCTCATGGGGGCGTTGTCGTTCGGCTGCTCGTTCTTTGACTCCAGCGGACGGTTGCAGCACAAGGTCGCCGTCACCTGGGCGCGGATGCTGATCAAGGTTTTCTTGGTAAAGGTGGACGTGATCGGCGCGCATCGCCTGGACCCGGCGCAGCCCTACGTGTTTTGCTCCAACCACTTCAGCTTGATCGACACGCCGCTGATGTTCGGCTTCATGCCGCGCGAGTTCCGCATCCTGGCGCGGCACGGGCTATGGAAGATTCCGTTTCTGGGCTGGCACCTCAACCGCGCCGGGCATGTGCCGGTCAACCGCGAAAACCCTCGTGAGGCTCACAAAAGCATCGGTCGCGGCGCGGACAAGCTGCGCGACGGCTGGTCGATTTTGCTGTTCCCCGAAGGCGGGCGAACGCGCGAGGAGGTGATGCGGCCGTTCAAACCTGGCGCGGCCTATATCGCCATTGCCGCCGGCGCGCCGATTGTCCCGATGGCGATCGTAGGCACGAGAAAGATCCTCTCGCCGGCGTCCACGCATTTACGCCCCGGCCGAGCCGAGCTCCGCGTGGGCGACCCGATCCCGACCGCCGGCCTGAAAAACCGCGACGCCAAGGACCTCATCGCGAAAGTCCAGGCAACGGTCGCGGAAATGTGGCAAGCCCCCCACTGGAGCTAACCACTGCTCACCGCTCACCGCTCACGGCTCACCAATTCGTCACCGACCCATCCGGCCGGTAGTACAACGGAATCGGGCGCGACAGCTCGGTCACTTCCAGGACCAGGTCGGCGCGGCTCGGGTCGAACTCGACGCCCAGTCCGGGCCGCTCGTTCGGCCACATCTTGCCGTTGCGGAAGTCATAAACGGCGGGCAGGTGCGGGTATTCCATGGAGCCGTCGCCGGTCATCTCCATCAGCACGGGACCCGACGATGCGGCTGTGCAGTGGACGCAGGCGGCCTCGGCGATCGGTCCGGTAAAGTGTGGCGCGACGGCCACGTAGTGCGTCTCGCACAGCGCGATCAGCTTCATGAATTCCGTGATCCCGCCTGCGTTGGGCAGCGTTACGCGGGTCCAATCAATTAGATCGTTCTCGATGAGCATGTTCGAGTCCCAGCGGTCGCCGAACTGCTCCCCTACCGCGATCGGAACTTTCACCATCGGCCGCAGGCGCCGGTAGATTTCCGGGTTTTCCGACCTCACCAAGTCCTCGCAGAACAGCGGGCGCAGGGGCTCCAGCAGCGTAGAAAGCCGCACCGCGTCGGCGAAATCGAAGCGCGTATGGTAGTCGATCGCCCAGTCGCCCTCTTCGCCGACGCCCTCAAGAATTTCTTGGCAGTGCTTGAAGGTGGCGTCGACTTGCTGCCGGGCGTGGAAAACGTTGTCGCGGGAGCCCGAGCCCGCGCCGGTGCGAAAGGCCCGGAAACCGGCTTCGATGCAGGCCCGCGCCGTCTCGCGCACCGAGCCCTGGTTGGGATAGCCGGTCGAGTAGCACTCGACGTGGTTGCGCGTCAGACCGCCGAGCAGCTCATAGACCGGCACGCCGAGCGCCTTGCCCTTGATGTCCCACAGCGCCAGATCCAGAGCCCCCAGCGCATGCACCTTTTCCCGTCCCGGCGGGTAGAAGTAGTGGCGGTACATGAGCTGCCACAGGTGCTCGATGCGCGAGGGGTCCTCGCCGATAATCAGCCCGGCGAGCTGCTCGATCGTATCTTTCGAACCGCCCTCGCCGATGCCGGTGATTCCGCCTTCGGTCTCGATGGTGACCACGTGGGAGGACTGGTTGAAGATGGGCCGCGACGTGGAGACGTGGTAGTAGCGGATGCGGCGGATCTTGTTCTTGGGCAGCGCGGCCGAAACAGGGGCCGTCGCCGCGGCGGCGGCCAGGGGGATGGATTTGAACAGAGAACGGCGGGTCATGGCGACCCAGATTGTACCGCAGGATGGAGCGCCGTGAGAGCCGGAGCGCGCGGCTGCCTGAATTGCCCTGAAAACCGGCCCAAGGAGGAACCGGCGCGGGCTGCTAAGCCCCCGAGGCGCGCCGCCCGTTGCTTTCCACTCGTCCGCGCTCGGACTGCGCCGGCTTGCGCACATCCAGCTTGGCCGCCAGGCGCTGGACCTGGTCGGAGATGCAGACCCCGATCAGCGGCTGGAGGGAGCTCTTCAAAATATCCACAATCGTGTGGTGATTGCTCTCCAGGTACAAGTTCTCGCCGTCGGTCAACAAGTGGATCTCTCCGCCGTCGTGCGCGGCTTCAGCCAGCCGGGCGCCGAGCTCGTCGTTGAGGAACGCCAGCACCTTGCGGATCTTCTGAAGTGAAATCCCCTTCTGCCGCAGCTCGGTGATGAGGCCGACCTCGACCACCTCGTGCATCTGATAGAGCCGGCGATGGCCGCGCTGCGTGGGGGAGACCACGCCCTGCTCATCCCACCACTGCAACTGCCGGAGGCTGACTCCGGTCATCTTGGAAACCTCGAGACTGCTGTAGGTTTCCTCGGCGCGGCGGGAATCTCGGCGGTTTGAACTGTATGGCTCAGGCATGTTGAGTGAATGTGATCGACAGCGGAACCACTGAATTGTACGACAGCAACCGAGGGATTGAACAGCCGTTTCTAGAGGATTGAAAAAAATAACGGTTATCCGCCCCCCACGAACTGCACCACCTCGACGGCCGCTCCGGGAGTGAGCTCGCGGCCAGCCCAGTCCGAGCGGCGCACAATGCGGCGATCGACCTCCACGGCGACTCTTTCGATGCCAAGCTCAAGCTCCCCCAGCAGGTCAAGAACCGTCGAACCGGGCCGAATCCGCCGCCTGTCGCCGTTGAGCACGATCTCGCAGCAATCCTCGGCCGGGGGGCTAACGTCTTGACGCGGAGCGGGTTGGGACGGCATCGCTGATCCGAAACACCATTATACTATCCCGGCCGACGGCGCCCTGCCGTGATTTCTCCGCGCCGGCCGGGCAATCCGCGCCGACAGGTGACGCCGACCGCTTGTGGACGCTAAGATATAAGATAGTTCTTGCCGATTCACCCAGTCTTGAGCCTGGGTCGCTGTCAGAGCTTCGCCCGACACCGTAGCGCAGCCCTTCCTCACCCTCCCCGCGAGGGACTGCGGAAGCCTGCATGGTCCGGGCGCGCCCGGCTGCGACGCCATGGCGGGGCGGGCGGCGTAGCCGAAGAGGAAGGGAAGCGAACCTAAGACAAGCCCGTGCTGTTTGCGAGACTAGGGTTGTTGGCGCAGTCAGCCGCTCGGCCTGGTCGGCGCAAGATAGCGGGAAGCGAGTCTTGGATTCCGCTCGTGTGAGAAGGCATGAGTCGATACACCATCAAGAAAGGTCTGGATCTGCCGATTGCCGGCGACCCGCGGCAAGTCGTCGAAGACGCGCCGCAACCGAGTCGGGTTGCGTTGATCGCCGACGATTACGTCGGCATGAAGCCCACGATGCACGTCCAACAAGGCGACAAGGTGCATCGCGGCGAGCTCCTCTTCGAGGACAAGAAGACGCCGGGCGTGCGCTATACGGCGCCGGCGGCGGGCAGGGTCACGGCGGTCAACCGCGGCGATCGGCGGGCCTTAATGTCGGTGGTGATTGAGCTCAGCGACGCCGAGCGCGAAGGCGGCGGGGAGTCGGTCAAGCTCGAAAGCTACACCGGAAAGTCCGTCGGTGAGCTCTCGGCCGACCAAGTGAAGGAACTGCTCATTGAGTCCGGCTTGTGGACCTCGTTGCGCATGCGGCCCTTCAGCCGCGTCGCTAATCCTGCCGATCAGCCGGCGGCGATCTTCGTCACGGCGATGGATTCCAACCCGCACGCGCCCGCCGTGGATGTGGCGATGAAGGGTAAGGAGGCGGACTTCGAGCGCGGCGTAGCGGCGCTGGGCCGCCTCGGCGATTTCCCCGTTTACGTCTGCAAGGCCCCCGATTCGAGCGTCCGTGTCCCTTCCAACGGCAAGGTTCAGGTGGAAGAGTTCGCCGGACCACATCCGGCGGGCACGCCCGGCGTCCACATCCATTTCGTCAAGCCTGTCAGCCGCTTGCGGACGGTTTGGTACGTGGGGTATCAGGACGTTATTGCCATCGGCAAGCTGTTTGCCACGGGGGCGATTGACGTCGAGCGAGTGATTTCGCTGGCCGGGCCGGCGGTTACCGACCCGCGGCTGTTGCGCACGCGGATCGGCGTGTCGGTCGACGAACTCGCCGAAGGCCAACTGATCGGCGGCGAGATCCGCGTGGTGTCGGGCTCGGTGCTTTCCGGCCGCACCGCGCAGGGCTCCGAGACGGGCTTTCTGGGTCGGTACCACCTCCAGGTTTCCGCGCTGGAAGAGGGCCGCGAACGCGAGCTGTTCGGTTGGCTGGGGCTGGGGCCGACGAAGTATTCCACCATCAACGCGTACCTCGGCAGCGTGCTGCCCGGCGCGAAGTTTCGTTTTACCACCACGACCAATGGCTCCGACCGCGCCATGGTTCCCATCGGCATGTACGAAGAGGTGATGCCTATGGACATTCTGCCGACGTTCTTGCTGCGCGCCTTGTTGATGCAGGATGTGGAGCGCGCTGAAGAGCTCGGCGCGCTTGAGCTGGACGAAGAAGACCTCGCGCTCTGCACCTTCGTCTGTCCGGGCAAGAGCGATTACGGTCCGCTGCTGCGCAAGCTGCTGACGACCATTGAGAAAGAGGGGTAGACAAGCACGCGTCATGAGCACTGCTTTAGATCCTGAAAAGCTGTTTGGCAAGGGGGCGCCGCTGGAGCGGCTGTACCCCTTGTTCGAAGCGACCGAAACGTTTGTCCTCACGCCCGGCAAGGTGACCCGCGCGGCCTCGCACGTCCGCGACGCGCTGGATCTCAAGCGCATGATGATCACGGTCGTCGTCGCGTTGATCCCGGCCATCCTGTTCGGCGTTTACAACATCGGCTACCAAGCGCATCTGGCTATTGAAGCCGGCGCCGAGCCGCTCAATAGCTGGCAGACCCAACTGTTCCAGATGATCGGGCTGCAACTGCGCTCGGACAGCATCCTGGCCTGCGTGGTGCATGGACTGTTGTATTACGTGCCGGTGCTGTTTGTGACCGGCTTCATCGGCGGCCATTTGGAAGCGCTGTTTGCGGTTTTACGCAAGCACGAGATCAATGAAGGCTTCCTGGTCACCTGGATGCTCTTTCCGCTGGTTCTGCCGCCCACCATCCCGCTTTGGCAGGTGGCGATCGGCATCACCTTTGCCGTCGTGATCGCCAAGGAAATATTCGGCGGCACCGGCATGAACATCCTGAACGTCGCCCTGACGGCGCGGGCGTTCTTGTTCTTCGCGTATCCGGCGGATATCTCCGGCGACGAAGTCTGGATCGCGGCCGACACGCGCGTGGACGGCGTCAGCGGCGCCACCTGGCTCGCGGAAGCGGCCACCGGCGGGCTGGCGGCCCTGCAGTCTGGCGCCGTGACCTGGTGGGACGCCTTCCTGGGCTTCGTGCCCGGCTCCATGGGCGAGACTTCGGCGCTGGCTTCTCTGCTGGGCGCGGCGGTGCTGCTGATCACGGGCGTCGGCTCGTGGCGCATCATGAGCGGCGTGGTTGTCGGGACGATTCTCACGGCCTCTTTGCTCAACGCGATCGGCTCCGCCACCAACCCGTTCTTTGACGTGCCCTTCTGGTGGCACATGGTGTTGGGCGGCTGGATGTTCGGCATGGTCTTCATGGCCACCGACCCGGTTTCGGCGGCGCACTCCAACACGGGCAAGTACATCTACGGATGCTTTATCGGCCTGCTGGTGGTCCTGATCCGCGTGGTCAACCCGGCCTACCCGGAAGGGATGATGCTGGCCATCCTGTTTATGAATCTGTTCGCCGCCTTCATCGACTACTGGGTGGTGCAGGCGAACATCAAGAGGAGGGCCGCGCGTTATGCAGCGTGATTCGGCAATCTATATGGGCGGCTTCGCGGCCGTCGTCTGCGTGGTTTGCGGCCTGATGGTTTCCTCCGCGGCCGTCTCGCTTAAACAGCAGCAGACCGCCAACGCGGCTTTCGATAGGCAGCGCAACGTGCTCTACGCCGCCGGGCTGGCCTCGCCGGATGGAGGCTTAAGCCGCGAACAATTGGAGTCGATCTACGACGAGCGCATCACGCCGATTGTGGTGGAGCTCGAGACCGGCAAGGTGGTGGAGAATCCCGATTTCGATCCCGCCAATTACGACATGGACAAGGCCGCCGACGGCCCCGACGGCCGGCCGGCGCCGCGGAACACGGCCAGCGTGCAGCGGCTGCCCAAGCACGCCGTGGTCTACCAAGTGAATAGCCCCGGCGGCGGAGCGGAGATGATGGTGCTGCCGATTAAGGGCTACGGCCTGTGGTCCACGCTCTACGGGTTCCTGGCGCTGGGCCGCGACGCCACCACCGTGCGGGGCATCACTTTCTATCAACACGGCGAGACCCCCGGGCTCGGGGGCGAGGTTGACAACCCGACCTGGAAGGCCCTGTGGCCCGGCCGCAAGGCTTACGACGACAACCGTGAGCCGGCGCTGCAGGTGATCAAAGGCCAAGCCGGGCCCGCCACCTCCGACCCATATAGGGTCGACGGGCTCTCCGGCGCCACTATCACCAGCCGCGGCGTGAGCAACATGCTCGACTTCTGGCTGGGCGAGAACGGCTTCAAGCCCTTTCTCGATACCTTCCGCGGATAGCGGAGCTGACAAGGAGACTGAACACAATGGCGACACCGATGAAAGCGACCTTGATGGATCCGCTGTTTGAGAACAACCCGATCGCCCTGCAGGTGCTCGGCATCTGTTCGGCGCTGGCCGTGACGACGAAGATGGAAACCTCGGTCGTGATGTGCCTGGCGGTGATCTTCGTGCTGATGTTCTCGAACCTGTCCATCAGCTTGATCCGCAACTACATTCCCGGCTCGATCCGCATCATCGTGCAGCTCACGATCATCGCCTCGCTGGTCATCGTGGCCGACCAGTTTCTCAAAGCCTACCTGTACGACATCTCGAAGCAGCTCTCGGTCTTTGTTGGCCTGATCATCACGAACTGCATCATCATGGGCCGCGCCGAGGCCTTCGCCATGCAGAACCCGCCGATGCTCAGCATCGCGGACGGCATCGGCAACGGACTGGGCTACAGCATAATCCTGATCGGAGTGGCCTTCATCCGCGAGCTGTTCGGAGCGGGCAAGCTTTTCGGCATCACCATCCTGCCGACGGTCACCGAAGGCGGCTGGTATGAGCCCAACGGCATGATGGTCACCTCCGCCGCGGCTTTCTTCATCATCGGCATCTTCATCTGGATGATCCGAGCCTGGAAGCCCTACCAGATCGAAGAGGAAGGAGCATAGACCGTCATGGAAGCCTACCTCAATCTAGCCGTCAAGGCGATCTTCGTCGAGAACATGGCGCTGGCCTTCTTTCTCGGCATGTGCTCGTTCCTGGCCGTCTCGAAGAAAGTCAAGACGGCGATCGGACTCGGATTCGCGGTTATTTTCGTGCTGGTCGTGACCACGCCGATGAACAACTTGCTCTATCAGTACGTGCTGCGCGACGGCGCCCTGGCCTGGGTCAGTCCCGGTCTGGCGGACACGGATTTGTCGTTCTTGGGCTTCCTGGCCTATATCGGCACAATCGCGGCCATGGTGCAGATCGTGGAGATGACATTGGACAAGTACGTGCCGGCGCTGTACGCGGCGTTGGGCGTCTTCCTGCCGCTGATCGCCGTCAATTGCGCCATCCTGGGCTCTTCGTTGTTCATGGTGGAGCGCGACTACAACTTCGGCGAGTCCGTCGTGTTCGGGCTGGGCGCTGGCATCGGTTGGGCTCTCGCGATCGTGGCGCTGGCTTCGATCCGCGAGCGCATGCGCTACTCCAACGTCCCCGGCCCGCTGCGCGGCCTGGGCATCACCTTCATCGTGACCGGCCTGATGGCCATCGGCTTCATGGCCTTCGGCGGCATCCAACTCTGACCAATGTCGGACCGCTCGCAATAATAAAGATTGGGTAACCACCATGGAAACAGTTGCACTCGGCGTATTCATGTTCACCTTCGTCATCTTGGCGCTTGTCGCCTTGCTGACGGTGGCGAAAAACAAGCTGGTGGCGAGCGGCGAAGTCAACCTCGTTATCAACGACGAAAAGACCATTAAGGTGCCGACCGGCGGCACCCTGCTCGGCACTCTGGCGAACAACAAGATCTTCATCCCCTCGGCGTGCGGCGGCAAGGGTAGCTGCGGCGTCTGTAAGGTGGATGTGCTCGAAGGCGGCGGCGCCATGCTGCCGACCGAAGAGACCTTCGTGACGCGTGGCGAGGCCCGCGAGGGCTGCCGCCTCTCCTGCCAGGTCAAGATCAAACAGGACATGAAGATCGAGGTTCCGCCCGAGGTCTTCGACGTCCGCCGCTGGACCTGCACCGCGCGCTCCAACGACAACGTCGCCACCTTCATCAAGGAGCTCATCCTGGAGCTCCCGAAAGGCGAGACGGTTCCGTTCCGCGCCGGCGGCTACATCCAGATCAAGCGGCCTGGCGGGACCCACATCAAGTTCAAGGACTTCGATGTCGCAAAAGAGTACCGCGGCGATTGGGACCACTTCAAGCTTTGGGATCTGGAGTCGCACTGCGACGAGGACATCGAGCGCGCCTACTCGATGGCGAACTATCCCGATGAGGACGACATCATCATGCTGAACGTCCGCATCGCGACCCCTCCGCCGCGGACCGAGGGAATTCCGCCGGGACTGATGTCGTCCTATATCTTCAACCTCAAGCCGGGCGACAAGGTGGAGATCGCCGGTCCCTTCGGCGAGTTCTTCGCAAAGGAAACCAAGAACGAGATGTGCTTTATCGGCGGCGGCGCCGGCATGGCGCCCATGCGCTCGCACATCTTCGACCAGTTCAAGCGTCTGCGGACCGACCGCAAGGTGACGTTCTGGTACGGCGCCCGCTCGCTGCGGGAGGCCTTCTACATCGAGGACTTTGACTCAATCGCGGACGAATTTTCGAATTTCGAATGGCACATGGCCATGTCGGATCCGCAACCCGAGGACAACTGGACCGGATCGAAGGGCTTCATCCACCAGGTGCTGCTTGACGAGTACCTCTCCAAGCATCCCAACCCGGAAGACATGGAGTACTACCTCTGCGGACCGCCGATGATGCTGCAGGCCTGCTTCAAGATGCTCGACAGCCTCGGCGTCGAGCCTGAAAACATCGCCTACGACGACTTCGGCAGCTAGCCAGAATCGTTCGGACAACAAGAGACCGCGCCGTCCGCTCTGGCCGGCGCGGTCTCCGCCCGTTTACATCCCATGCCCCGACACAGCCCAGCCCGCTTCATGTTCGCCCTGACCGCCGTCCTGCTAGCGATGGTAGGCTGCACGCCGTCCGGACCGGTTGAGCACATCGTTAACGGCGAGGCCATGGGCACGACTTGGTCCGTCAAGGTGCGGGCGCCCCAAGCGCTGGATGAGACGGCCGCCCAGGCCGTTGAGTCGGCGATTACGGCGCAAATTGAGCTGGTCAACGACCGCATGTCCACCTATAAGCCCGACTCCGAGCTCTCCCGCTTCAACCAGATGGACGGCCCAGGCGGCGTTGCGATCTCGCCCGAAACCATGGAGGTCTTTCTCGAAGCACGGCGGATCGGCGAGCTCACCGACGGCGTTTTTGACGTCACCGTCGGGCCGTTGGTCAATGCCTGGGGCTTCGGTCCGGCCGACCGCCGCGAGGAGCTCAGCGACGCCGACATCGCGGAGCTGAAAACGCTCATCGGCTGGGACCGAATCGAAATCAACGAGGCAGCCTCAACCATCCGAAAGGACCGCGCCGGGGTCTACGCCGACCTCTCGGCGATCGCCAAGGGTTACGCCGTGGACCGGGTCTCCGACGCCCTCGCAGGTCTCGGCCACGGTGACCACATGGTCGAGCTCGGCGGAGAGATTCGGGTGCGGGGCGTGAATGTCTCCGGCGATCCGTGGCGGCTGGCCATCGAAAAACCTTCGCCCGACGGCGGGCGCGGGTTGCAGCGCGTGCTCCCGGTTACCGACATGGCGCTGGCCACCTCCGGCGACTACCGCAACTACTTCGAAAAAGACGGCCGCCGTTATTCGCACGAGATCGACCCGCGCACCGGCCGCCCGATCGACAACCGCACCGCTTCGGTCAGCGTTTTCCACCCAAGCTGCGCCACCGCTGACGCCTGGGCCACCGCGCTGATTGTCTTGGGCGAAGTCGACGGCTATGCGAAAGCGGTGGAGCAGGACTTGGCCGCGGCCTTCCTGGTGCGCGAGGGCGACGGGTTCGTCGAGAAGACGACGCCGGCCTTCGACCGGCTCCTTGGTTTGGAACCGGACTGAGCTGAACCGCTCACGCGGCAGCTCAGTCCTTTGATTATCAAAAAGCGCCCGCTTGTGGGTTTTGTATGCTTCGCCTGGGCCACGCGCCGATAGCATACGCTTCGTGATCATTCCTCGCTGGGCCGGATTAGCGGCACTGGTCCTTGTTCCATCTCTGATCTGGGCCCAAGGCAGCATCGCCGGAGTGGTCTTCGGCCCGGACGGCCTACCCGCCCCGGCGGTGGACGTCTTGATGGAGCCCGGCGGGCTTCGCACGCAGGCCGACGCCGAAGGCCGCTTCGGCCTGGATGCGCCGACGCCGGGCGTTTACCGCATCACCGCGCTAGGGTTGGGATACGTCCCAGCGCAACGGACCGTCACGGTGGGTGCTGCTCGAATAACAGTGAACCTAGAGATGGGCTCCGTGCAGAGCTCGATCGAAGTTCGAGCCCCATTGGATGACTTTCTGGCCTCCGGCGCTGTAAGCGTGACGAAATCCCCAGAACGGCTGCTGGACTCGTCGTATTCGATCCAAGTCGTGCCGGCGGCGCTGCTGGACAACCGGCAGATCCAGGAGATCCGCGACCTCTACCGAAACATCAGCGGCCTGACCGATTCCCCATATACCTCGATGACGCTGCGCGGTTTCACACAGCGAGAGGTGCTCTTCAACGGGGTGCGAGGCAACCCTTACGGCAGCCTGGAGAATGATCTCATCGACACCGGCTTCTCTACCAGTCAAGGTCGCCTGACCAACATCGAAAACGTGGAGATACTCAAGGGGCCGGCCGCGCTGCTCTACGGCGCCGGCGAGCCCGGCGGCGTTGTCAATTACGTTACCAAGAAACCGCGCGACACCCCTGCCGCCGAGCTCTCTTTCCGCACCGGCTCATTCGGCCAACTGGGGGGGCACGGCGAAACGACCGGACCCCTATGGAAGTCCCAGGGGGTGTTCTATCGCGCCGCTTACTATCAGGAGAGCCGCCGCACCTTCCGATACAACACCCGAAACGAGAACATCCACGTAGCGGGCGCCTTGTCGTGGAAAAAGAGCGAGACCACCTCCGTCGGATTGGAGTACGAATACGCGGATCAGGAACTGCCCGGTTATCGCTTGCGCGGCGTACCGGTCGCGCCCGGCGGGGGCTGGCTGACGAACCGCGAGTGGACCGCCACCGAGCCGACCGACTTCTCGGAGCTACGTTCGCGCGTTGCTCAAGCGAGAGTCGACCACGCCTTCTCGCCAACGCTGCGCCTCGACGCCACGTTCCGCTTCTTGAATTTCGACCGTCCGGAGCGCTATCACGAGCCGCGCGGGTTGGAACCCGACGGACGTACGATGCGCCGTCAGTTTCGCGATCAATACCGCGCCAACGACGATTGGTCGCTCACCGTCAACGGCTATGAGCGCCTTACCGTCGGCGGATTGGGCGTTCACAATCTAGTCTTCGGCGTCGAACGCGTCGTGCAAGACTGGACGGGCCGCTTCGGCGTCATTCGCGAAGGCCCGCGTGGTCCGGTTCGCGGCATCGATCTGTTTCAGCCGGTGTACGGACTGTCGTTTCAGGGACTGTATCCGGCGCCGGCCTTGACTACTCAGGAGATCCTCTCCACCCGGTTGGGGACTTTCGTGCAGGACCGCATCGAGATTACGCCCCGGCTGCAAGCCGTTTTGGGTGGCCGTTATGAACGCATGGAGGATCGAGGACAGGCCGACACGCCCTTGGAATTTACAAATGACGCCTGGACCGGACGAGCCGGGGTAGTCTTCCGGTTTCTGCGCAATGCTTCGCTGTTTGGCAGCGCCGCCAATAGCTATGCTCGCCCGCCGGCGCTGGCGCAGACCCCCGCCGCCAACGGCCCTCACGAGCCGGAGACCGCTTGGCAGGCCGAGGGCGGCGCCAAGGCCGAGTTGGTTGGCGGCCGGGTGTTGGCGACGCTGGCGTTCTATCGCATCGTCAAGGACAATGTCCTGCGTCCCGACCCCAACTTCGGACCCGCCGGCGACAATTTTTCCGCCGTGCTGCCTGTCGGACGAGTCCGCAACCAGGGCGCGGACTTCGATCTGACCGGTCGGTTGAACGACGACCTCAGCATCATTTTGACGTATTCGTTCCTGGACTCTGAGATTCTCGCCGACTCGTTTGTCGCCGCCGCTCTCGGACGGCCTCTGCCGAACGCGGCGCGTCACTCGGCCGGCCTGTTCGCGCGGTACGACGTGCGGAGAACCGGCACGGCAGTCTCGCTCGGCGCCGAAGCTCTGGGCCGCCGTGAAGAAGTCTATGCCGACATCCCCGTGGCGGGATACGCCATCTGGGACGTTGGCTTGTTCCAGAAGCTCACCAACAGGCTGGAGATCAGGGCCCAACTAGACAACATGTTAGATCGTCACTATCCGACGACCGCTCTGTTCGCGGCCCGCGCCGGCGTATTCCCCGGCTCGCCGAGGACGTTTACCGCCAGCCTTCACTTCCGCACGTTGGGAGTGAGATGAGCTCCGCGTGGCAGAAGCGACGCATCCAATCGCTGGACGTTCTGCGGGGCTTGGTGATGGTCTTGATGACCGTCGATCACGCTCGCGAGTACAGCTCCGGGCCGGGAGGGCTGACCGATCCGATGGATTTGGAACAAGTCACGCCGTTGCTGTACGCGATGCGCTGGATCAGCCATTTTTGCGCCCCTGCGTTCACCTTGTTGATGGGCGTTTCGGCTGCGATCAGCGGAGCCGGTCAGCAAGCTTTGTGGCGGCGTGGGCTGCTGCTGTTGCTGATGGAATTCACCGTTGTCGGCTGGGCCTGGACGTTCAATCCGGTGTGGCCCAGGCTGTTCTTTCAGGTGATTGGCGCGTTGGGCGTGGCCATGCTGGCCTTGGCTGTGGCGGTGCGTCTGCCCATGTCCTTGGTTGCGGTTGCCGGCTTGCTGATCGTGGCCGGACACAATCTTTTGGACGGCGTTGGATTTGCGCCGGGCGGAGCGATGCACTATGCGTGGTCGTTGCTCCACCAGAAAAACTTGCTGCCATTGGCGTGGGGCTATGAGGTGCGCACGACCTATCCGGTGCTACCGGTTGTCGGATTGGCGCTGTGCGGCTACGCGATCGGGGGTTGGTGGCTGAATCCCGCGGTTGCAACCGCGCGGCGGCGTATGATCGGCGCCGGGGCGGCGCTGTGCGCTTCATTCGTGCTGCTTCGCGTCACGAACGTCTATGGGGACCCTGGACAGTTTACAGTGCAGGACGACCTCCTCCATACCCTCTTTTCACTGGGGAACACGACCAAGTATCCGCTTTCGCTGCAATTCATTCTGATGACGATTGGTCCCTCGCTGTTGCTGTTGGGTTGGATGCACGGCCGTACTCTCGCCGGCGTCGGATGGCTGGAGGTCCTGGGCCGCACCCCTTTCTTCTACTATGTGGCCCACCTTTATCTGTTGCACTTGATGGCCTGGGCCTGGGCCCTGGCGACGGGCCATCCGTTCTCGACGCTGAATGTGACGGTGCGCTTCGGTGGGATTCCAGAGACTTTTGGGTTCCCACTCTGGGCGACGCTGCCGTTCGCCGGCTCTGCTGTTGTCCTGTTGCTGCCGTTGTGTCGGCGCTACTTGGCATGGCGACGAGACCCCCGGTTTCCCTGGCTGCGCTACCTGTAAGCCCCGGTCTATTAGGACTGCAAGGCTGGTCGCCAGCCGAAAGCTTGGGTCAGTCGCTCATCCGCAGGTTGCCCCAAAACCAGCTTGGCGGCGAGCTCGCCCACTGACGGCCCGTGCTTGAAGCCCTGTCCCGAGCCGCCGCCCACAATCCAGACGTTTTCCAGCTCCGGGTGGCGGTCGATCAGAAAGCCCATGTCGGGCGTGTATTCCACCTGGCAGACTCGGCTGCCCACCACCGGCTGTCCGGCCAGGGCGGGGAAGCGGCGCCCCACATACTTGTGCAACCGCTGGAGCTGCCATGCCGACGCGACCCGCTCGTCGGAATCCGGATTGAGCTCGTTGCCGTCGTTGGCCGGAATCACGCGAAATCCGCGGCCGTCGAAGTCCGCGAAGCCGTAGTAGCTGTTCTCCGCGCCCAGCGCCGTGGAATCGGCCCAGGCCGGGCAGGCCGGATGCGCGAAGCGCTGATCGCGAGCCGGGGGACCCAGAAAAAAGACCTCGCGGCGCGGCGTACGGATCTTTTTGCCCAGCAGATCCGGAAACGTACGTCCCAGCCACGGTCCCGTTGCGAAGACGAACGTGTCGGCCCGCACGCTGTTTCCGTTGGAGAGTTGCAGCTCAACCAGCCGCCCGCCCTCGCGACGCCCCGGCTCGGCCCAAGCCTGCAGCGCCTCGCCGCCGCCTTCCGCCACCGCCCGCGCCAAGCGGAGGCAGGAATCCCGCGGACGAGCCGTGGCCCCGCCGGGCTCCCAGTAGGCCTGTCCCACGTCGGCCGTCTCGAATTGCGGGTAACGCCGCGAGACCTCGCGCTGCGTGAGCACCTCGGTCACAACGCCGCGCGGCTCCAGCAGTTTCACGGCGTCAGTCACGCGCGGCGGCAGCGGGCCGGGGGCCAGCAAATTCAGATAGCCCGACGGGACCAGGAACTGCTCCTGCCAGCGCACTTCCCAATGCCGCCAAAGCTCGAACGCCCGCAGCGCCATCTCCAGGTAGATCTCGTCGGTGTGGCGCGCCCGCACCAGACGGGATTCGCCCCCCGAGGCCGCGCGTGCGTTGCCGGGGCCGTAGCCGTCAATCAAGGTCGTCCGGACGCCCTGCTGTTGCAGCGACAAGGCCGTCCAGCCCCCAAACGCCCCAGCCCCGACCACCGCGCACGAACCGGAGCCTTGAGCCAGCGCCGTGGGGCCGGCCAGCGCGGTGGCGGCGGTTTGGAAAAAATGTCGGCGTCCGAGCTGCATCGCTCTCAGCACTGTATCCCTGAAACGGCGCGGTTGGCCGCTAAAACCTAATGAGCGGGCGATTTGAGTCCATCAGCGGGAGAGTCCCGGCTGCAACGGCGGCATGCCCGGCAGCGTCTACAATAAAGAAGTGCTGACGACCTTCGCAATAACCGTGTTCGCCTTCCTGCTCATCGCGGGCGCGATGGCCGTGGGCGTGATCTTCCAGAAGAAGAGCCTGCGCGGCTCTTGCGGCGGAGCGGATGTGGTGGATTGTGACGGCGAATCGCTGAGCTGCGGCTCCTGTCCGAACCGCGCCGAGCATAAGGCGCGAAAGGCCAAGACCGCCGAGCTTCTGCGCGAGTTTACAGGCTCCCGCTAACGTCGCCGCCAAGAAGGCCGATTCACCGGACCCTTGGCGGGTCTCATGGTTTAAATACAACCGAATTATGCGACCTGAAGTGCTCGAACATGGGTGCGGCGTTGCCGCCCTGCTTCGCAGATCGTTTGGATGACGACAGTAACAGGGCCAGGCCGTGCGTCATCCACCTATCCAGGGAGAGACGATCGCATGAGTTGGAACCGCCTGGGCTCGGTCGAGCCGCAAGACCTCAAACAAGCCCGCCTAAACCTTCATTTCGGGGCGCAGATTGCCTCCGGGGTCGGCCGTACGCTGCTGCCCCAACAGGACGACGACCGTCACACCAGCCTCGTTTGGAGCCATTCGCTCGGATGTTTGGTCGGCCAACCAATTCTCGGGCCGCGTCCATTCCGAGCCGCGGTCGATTTCAAGCGATTTCGGCTGCTGCTATTGGATCTCGACGACCACGTGCTGTTTGAATCCGTCTTTGCCGGCAAGACGGCTGAGCAGGCCTACTCCTGGCTCGCCGGAGCGATCACGTCCCGCCTGGGACAGAGCTTCGACGGTTTTCAGCCGCTGCACTATGACATGCCCGACCATCCCGACGGCGACAGTGCAACCTTTTCCTTCGAGCCCGCGGCGCCGTTTGCCGAGCTCAAACTCTGGTATGCCAACGCCGCCGCCGTGCTGGAGGACGTGCGCCGCGAGCACGCCTCGTCTCCCGTGTGCTGCTGGCCGCACCACTTCGACATCGCCACCTTGATCGATGTCGGCGCCGGCAAGACCATCGGCGTCGGCTTGAGCCCGGGCGACGCCACTTACGAAGAGCCCTACTGGTACGTTGGCCCGTGGCCGCACCCCGAACCGGCAGCCTGGCCGGAGCTCGCCGGGCGCGGCCGGTGGCATACCGACGGCTTCGTCGCCGCGGTGCTGCCGGCCGAAGACTTCGTCGGCGAAAACGATCAGCCCAAGCGCCTGCGGGAGTTTCTGGCGTCGGCCATCGCCGGCAGCCGCGCCTTACTGCAACCGGCGTAGCGCAGGCGCCCACGCCTGCCGCCTCGACCCCCAGGCCGAGGCTTGGCCGGCTACTTCGCTCCCGGCCCCTTCACAAACCGCCCCGTCATCGCCCCCGTGTGCTCGCCGTCCGCCAACGCCTGCCCGCCGTTCACAAAGACATGCGCCATCCCCGAGGCGTACTGATGCGGCGACTCGTAGGTGGCGTGATCTTGAATCGTCGCCGGGTCAAACACCACCACGTCGGCAAAGAACCCCTCTTTCAGCAGTCCCCTCTCTTTCAACCCCAGCGTCCGCGCCGGCAGGCCTGACAGCTTCCGCACCGCCTCCTCCAGCGTCAGCAACCCCTCATCCCGCGAAAACTTGCCCAGCACCCGAGCAAAACTGCCGTAAGCCCGCGGATGGACGCTGCTCTTGAGGAAAACGCCCTCCGACGCCATCGCGGGGGAGTCCGAGCAGAAGCTCAGCCAGGGCAGTTGGATCTTCTTGCGCAAATTGTCCTCGGACTGCGTGAAGTACACCGTATTCACGCGCCCTCCGTCCTCCAAAATCAGGTTCATCGCCGCGTCTTCGGGCGACTCCCCGCGCAGCCTCGCCGCCTCCGCCAGCGTCTTGCCCGTCAACGGCTTCAGCTTCTCCGTCTTGAACCCCACCAACAGCACGCCTTCCGCCCCGCCGGCCTGCAAGTACATGTTTTCCCAGTCCTTGGCGGCCACATTCATCTCTTTCTTGATGCGCGCCCGCGTCGCCGGATCCCGCATCCTCTCCAGAGCCTTGTCGAAACCGCCCTCCTGCACCCAAGGCGGCATCGTTGAGGTCAGCCCCGCCGAACCGGCCGTGTAGGTGTAGGCGTCGGCGGTAATTTCCAGCCCCTCCGCGCGCCCCTTCTCGAACATCGAAATCACCTGGTCCAGCTTGCCCCAATTCGACTTTCCAGCCGCCTTCAGGTGGTATAGCTCGCCGCGCGCGCGCGACTCCCGCACAATCCGCAGAAACTCCTCCACGGCCTCCACCAGAGACTCGCCCTCGCTGCGGATGTGCGACGCATACACCCCGTCGTGCTCCGCCGCCACCTTGGCGAGCTCAATCAGCTCCTCGGTGGAGGCGAAAAACCCGGGCGGATAGACCAGCGACGACGCCACCCCCATCGCACCCTCTTCCATCGCCTGCCGCACGATGGCGCGCATCTCGTCGAGCTCCTCGGCTGTCGGCGGACGATCTTCGTGGCCGATGACGGCGACGCGCGGCGTGGCGGCGCCGATGTAGGAGCAGACGTTCGGCGAGACGCCCTTCTTCTCCAGAAACTCCAGATACCCGCCCAGCGTGTCCCAAACCACGTCGTAGCGCATGTCGCCCTGGCCTTCTACCATCCGACGTTTCATCTCCGGCGTCAGCGGACCCATGGAGGTCCCCTCGCCCAGCACTTCGAGCGTGACGCCCTGTCGAATGTCGGATTGAGCCTTGCCGTCCTCAATTAGCGACTCATTCGACCAACACATCATGTTGATAAAGCCGGGCGCGACGGCGAGGCCCGAAACGTCGATCTCCGTCTTGGCGACGGCGCCGCTCAGATCGCCGATCTTCGCAATCCGGTCGCCCTGAATCGCGAGATCCGCAACGACGCCGGGCGCCCCGGTCCCGTCGTACACCGTCCCGCCGCGCAGGACGTAGTCATACTCCGGCCCCGGCGCCGAGCAGCCGGCCAACCAGGCCACTGCAAGAAGAGGAAGGATGCGCCACATGGGGCCATCCTACAGCACTTGATGGGGAATTCCTCAGGCTCAGTACAAGTTGGCGAGCGCCTGCTCTTCGTCCGGATCCAGCTTGTCAAGCTCGCGAAGCAGACGCGTTCGCTTCTCCCGTTCCAACAGAAGATCGGCGGCGCTCTGCAAGGCCTTGCTGCGGCTGGGATAGCGCCCCTCCCGCACCGATCGGTCCAGGTGGCGGACCGTCTGCTCGTCGAGAGTAATGGCGATCTTCTGAACCACGACGCCTTGTAGTTTGACAGATCATCCCACCAGCATCCAGCCAGCCGTGCAAGCGAGGCTCCGCCTCGCCCCTCACCTCCGCGTCAACGGCGTCGCCACAATCCGATAAAACTTCACCGGGCCATGGTCCCCCTGCAACGTAATCGGCCCCGGCTGATCCTCCCGCCAATCCGTCGCCATCGCCGTCAAGCCATGCACATCCACCTTGTCGTGAATCTTCTTGCCATTCAGCAATGCCGTCAGGTCCCGCCCGATCAGCGTGATCTCAAACGTCTGGCGCTCCCCGGCCGCCCGGCTTGCGTTCACGTCCGCCGCCTTGCGGCTGTACAGCGCCCCGTTGCCTGACTTCGTCGGCGGCTGCCCGAGGTCGTCATAAATCTGGATCTCATACCGGCCCCGGAGCCCCACGCCGCTGTTGCTGCCCGCATCCACCGCATATTCCACCAGCAGCCGGAAGTTCCAGAACTTCTCCTTGCTCACCAGCTCGTCGGCGTTCTTGCTGTTCACCAGCGCCCCGTCCGCCACGCTCCACTCGCCTTCGCGCCCCGGATGCAGCGTCGTCCAAGCCTCCCGTCCCCGGCCGTCGAACAACACCACCGGCTCGCCTTCCACCCACGAGCCGTCGTCGCGATCGGCAATCTCTGGCGCCCGATGCCCCGTCCAGCGCATCTGCGAGCCGTTCTGCTCCGTCACGCCCTGCAACTTTCCGCCGATCAGCTTGGCCGTCGTCACCGAGCTCTGGATCTTTCGATCCGCCCCGCGCCCGACGGGACGTTCCACGTGAAAAGTCAGCGCCCCGCTCTGCACGGCGGCCTTCGTGATGGGGTCCGCCTGTCCGCCCGGCTGCAATCCCACCGCCGTGCCGGCAACGGCTCCCGAGCCGGCGCCTAGCACTTCCAGCCAACCCACTCGGCTGGGCCCCTCGCCCGCTGGCTCAATCAGCCACCGTCCGTTGAAATCCGCATCCGCGGCCCACGTCGCCGACGCCAGCAAAACACTCAAGACAACGATCCGCATCACGCTCCTCCGTCCGGTTCAACAACGGTTACAGCAGCCGAAACCCCGACGGCCTCATGATATGCTACCCCTCTTTAAGGCGGCTGTCTGAATGAAATTCGCAATCGGAGTAGACCTCGGCGGCACCAACCTGCGCGCCTCGGCAGTCGCGGTCGACGGCGAGGTGCTGGAGGATTTTCAGATCCCCACCGAGTCCCAGACCGGCCCCGAGCAGATCGTCGACCGCATCGTCGAAGGGATCGTGGAGGTCGCCGAAGGGCACTCCGGCGACGAGCTCATCGGCGTCGGCATCGGCGTCCCCGGCCTCATCCGACTCGAAACCGGCGTCATCGCCAAAGCCCCCAATCTACCCGGCTGGGAAGAGTTTCCCCTCCAATCCACCCTCGAATCCCGTCTCAAACTGCCCGTGCTCCTCGAAAATGACGCCAACGCCGCCGCCCTTGGCGAAGTCTGGCTCGGGGCCGGCAGCGACGTGGACGACCTCGTGCTGCTCACCCTCGGCACCGGCATCGGCGGCGGCATCATCAGCGACGGTAAGGTCCTCCATGGCTACCTCGGCATGGCCGGCGAAGTCGGCCACATCACCGTCGATCCCCACTCCCCCCGCGTCTGCGGCTGCGGCAACAACGGCTGCATCGAGACCGAATCCGCCGCCGGCGCCATTGTCCAGATGGCCACCGAAGCGGCCCGATCCGGCGCTTCTCCCGCCCTGGCGGCGGTGTTGGAAAAGAAGGGCAAGCTCAACCCGCTGCTCTGCGCCCGGGCAGCCGAAGCCGGGGACCGCGCCGCCCGCGAGGTTTTCGAGCACATGGGCTGGGGCCTCGGCATCGGCATCGCCGGCCTCATCAACACCTTCAACTTTCCGCTTTACCTGCTCGCTGGCGGTATTCTCGCCTCGTGGGATCTGTTCGCCCCAGCGATGATGGCGGAGATCGAGCGGCGCTCGATCACTTACCGCAGCTCGCAGACCCGCATTGAAAAGGCCCGACTCGGCAACAAGGCAGGCATCTACGGCGCCGCCTACTTGCCGATCCAGGCCCAGCGTGAATCGAAATGACACAGCAGTACTGGCTCGGAATCGACATCGGCACCGGCGGCTCGCGCGCGCTCTTGGTGGAGTCCGACGGCTCCGTCGCAGCCGCCGTCACCGTAGCGCATGAAGAGATGCGCATGGATCGGCCCCAATGGGCCGAGCAGCGCCCCGAGAACTGGTGGGACGCCGCCCAGGAAGCCATTCGCGAGGCGCTCGCCAAGATTGGCGCCAAGGGCGAGCAGGTCGCCGCCGTCGGCCTCTCGGGCCAGATGCACGGGCTCACCCTGCTCGACGAAGCCGACCGCGTGATCCGCCCCGCCCTCATCTGGTGCGACCAGCGCAGCCAACAGCAGGTCGACTGGATCAACCAGACCGCCGGCCAGGACTTCGTCCTCCAGCAGACCGCCAACCCCGCTCTGACCGGCTTTACCGCCCCCAAGCTGCTCTGGGTCCGCGACAACGCGCCGGCCGACTACGCCCGTATCCGCAAGCTCCTGTTACCCAAGGACTACGTGCGCTTCATGCTCACCGGCGACTACGCCGGCGACGTCTCCGACTCGTCCGGCGTCGGCCTGTTCGACGTGCTCAACCGCCGCTGGGCGCTGCCGCTTGTCGACAAGCTGGGCATTGACGCCTCCATCCTGCCGCCCGTGTTTGAATCCTGCGCGGTCGTCGGAAGAATCTCCGCTCTCGCCGCCGAAACGACGGGCCTAGCCGCCGGAACCCCGGTTGTCGCCGGGGCGGGGGACCAGGCCGCCGGCGCCGTCGGGAATGGCATCGTCGAGCCCGGCCTCGTCTCGTGCACCATTGGCACCTCGGGCGTTGTTTTCGCCCATCTGGACAAGGCCGCCTACGACCCCGGCGGCCGCGCCCATACGTTTTGCCACGCCGTCCCCGGCAAGTGGCACGTGATGGGCGTCACCCAGGGCGCGGGCTTGAGCCTGCAGTGGTTTCGGAACCAGCTTGGACGCGACGCCGTCGCCAAGGCCGCGCTTGAAGGCGGCGACGCCTACGAACTGCTCATGGCTGAAGCCGCCCACGCCCCCGCCGGCAGCGAAGGGCTCTTCTGGCTCCCCTACCTGATGGGCGAACGGACGCCGCACCTTGACCCTTCCGCACGCGGCGGCTGGATCGGCCTCACCGCCAAGCACACCCGCGCCCACTTGATTCGGTCGCTGATCGAAGGCGTCAGCTACAGCCTCAAGGATTGTCTGGATATCGTGGAATCCCTCGGCGCCTCGGTGGAATCCGTACGAGCCTCGGGCGGCGGCGCCAAGAGCCCCTTCTGGCGGTCCATCCTCGCCGGAGTCTTCAACAAGCCGATCTCCACGCTGCAAACCCAGGAGGGCTCGGCCTACGGAGCCGCCCTGCTCGCCATGGTCGGCTCGCAGCGCTTCGCTTCCGTGGAAGACGCCTGCCGCGCCACCATCCGCGAGCGCGCCCGCATCAGCCCCGATCCGGAACTGGTCGCGGTCTACGCACCCAGCCACCAGATCTACCAATCCCTCTACCCAGCCCTCCAACCAACTTTCGCCCGTATGTGATTTCAGGGGGCGGACAAGAATGTCCGCCCCTACTGAAGCTGCCTTGGGTAGCGACGGACATTCTTGTCCGTCGGCTTGAGATGTGCATCGCGCCAAAGCCCGCGCCACGTTCCCATCGAGCGCACCGTGCTGACCAGCGGCGCCCTCGACTTCCTGATGGACTCGGCCCACCAGGGCGACATCCGCATCGAAACCCCACAGCTCACGCTGCCCTACACCACGCCCGACGCCTCGCACTTCCGCACCGAGGGCTGGGCCTGAAAACCTGTTAGCCTGAGCGAAGGGGCCCTTGTCGGGCTCCTTCCCGCATGGACCCGTCCCGCATTCGTAATTTTTCGATCATCGCCCACATCGACCACGGTAAATCGACCCTGGCCGACCGGCTGATCCAACTCACCGGCGCACTCACCGAGCGTGAGATGCAGGAGCAGGTCCTCGACTCGATGGACCTGGAGCGCGAGCGCGGCATCACCATCAAGGCCCAGACCGTCCGCCTGCTCTACCCGGCCCAGGACGGCGAAACCTACCAGCTCAATCTGATCGACACGCCCGGCCATGTGGATTTTTCCTACGAAGTCTCCCGCAGTCTGGCCGCTTGCGAAGGGGCGTTGCTGGTGGTGGACGCCGCCCAGGGCGTGGAAGCCCAAACCCTGGCCAATACCTACCTTGCACTGGAGCACGACCTCGAAATCGTCCCGGTCCTGAACAAGATCGACCTGCCGGCGGCCGAGCCCGACCGCGTCAAAGAGCAGATCGAGTCCTCGATCGGTCTCGACGCTTCCGAAGCGCTGATGATCAGCGCCAAGTCCGGCCTCGGCGTTCCCGATGTGCTCGAGGCCATCGTCAAGCGCATCCCGCCGCCCAAAGGCGATCCCAATGCTCCCTTGCGGGCGCTGATCTTCGACTCCTGGTACGACGCCTACCGCGGCGTCATCATCCTGGCGCGAGTCGTCGACGGCGCCATCCGCGAGGGGATGAGGATCCGGTTGAACGCCGTCGGAAAGGTGTTCGATGTTGAAGCGCTGGGATACCGTACGCCCAAGCACATCCCCTGCAAGGAGCTCACCTCCGGCGAGGTCGGCTGGATCGTCGGCAACATCAAGGAGGTCGGCGACGCCAAGGTCGGCGACACCATCGGAGACGCCGACAACCCGCCCGCCGGCCCGCTGCCCGGCTTCGAGGAGACCAAGCCGATGGTCTTCGCCGGCCTCTATCCGGTCGAAGCCCACCAACACACGGATCTGCGCGACGCGCTCGAAAAGCTCAAGCTCAACGACTCGTCCTTCTTATTCGAGCCCGAAAGCTCGGTCGCTCTCGGCTTCGGCTTCCGTTGCGGGTTCCTCGGCCTGCTTCACATGGAAATCGTGCAGGAGCGGCTGGAGCGCGAGTTCGGCCTGGACCTGATTACCACCGCGCCGGGCGTCCGCTACCTCGTGCATCTGACTGACGGCCGCGTTATTGAGGTCGACAACCCCAGCCGCTGGCCCGAGCCCCAAAAGATCGCCAAGATCGAAGAGCCCGTTTTCGAGGTCACCGTCCTGACGCAGGACGAGTATCTCGGCGGCATCCTGGCGCTGCTCGAAGACAAGCGCGGACAGCAGCGGAAGTTCGAGTACGTCGGCGGCGACCGCGTGATGCTCACCTACGAGGTGCCGCTCAACGAGATCGTTCTCGACTTCTACGACCGCCTCAAGACCGTCTCGCGCGGCTACGCCTCGGTCGATTACCATTTCTTCGGCTACTGGGAGTCGCCCATGGTCAAGCTCGACATCCTGGTCGCCGGCGAGCCCGTCGACGCCCTGTCGATCATCACCCATAAGGACCAGTCCCACGCGCGCGGCAAGATCCTCATCGGCCGCTTCAAGAAGCTTATCCCGCGGCAGATGTTCGAGGTCGCCCTGCAGGCCGCCATCGGTAACAAGATCGTCGCCCGCGACAACATCTCGGCCATCCGCAAGAACGTGCTGGCCAAGTGCTACGGCGGCGACATCAGCCGCAAGCGCAAGCTCCTCGACAAGCAGAAAGAGGGCAAGCGCCGCATGAAGCGCGTCGGCCGGGTGGACATCCCGCAGGAAGCCTTCCTGGCGGTGCTCAGCGTCTCCGACGACGAGTAGGGCCTACCCGCCAACTGGGGCGCAGAGGCTGAGAGGATCGAAAGATCCGCCGGCCCGGTTGTGCGCGACGCCACCATAGCCGCCGTCCATTTCGGCGTCGGCGTCCGAGAACGCAGGCCCGCCGATCGACACGTCTCGCGATTCGCCGCGCAACGCCGCCGAAACTCGCGACCAACCCCAGACCGCGGCGCCGTCCGGCGCCGTCTTTCGCCTCCTGCCGCCGCATGCTTCCATTCGGCTGATCCTGTTACCTAGGCTCCTCGCCCAGGTTGTACAATTGAGGGTCACCCGGAAAAAGCGCCATGGCATACGATCCTCAAGGAGTTAAATTCGTTCTCACCGCGCCGGACACCGAGTCCACTGAGCAGGCCTTCAGCCCTTGGAAGCAGATGATTTACGCATCCGCTCCCGCTCGGTATGTTCCTCGCTTCATGTACCAGAAGAACTTGGCCAAGGAGTGGTATCCCGATGGAACCGCCAAGGTCATGCCTTACGGCGTGCGGGTGACCGAAGAGATTCTGATCCGCGAGTACGGCGCTGACAACGTCGCCGTCTGCTACCCCGACGACCTCAGCAAGTTCGTCGGCCCCAAGACCGTCGCCGTCGGCGTCGGCGCCCACAACCCCATCGGCACCGCTTTCTCCACCGGCGTCTACTCGAACATCTTCGGCTCCACCGCCCGCCCGGTGAACTCGGCTGAGAGCGAGCGGATCTACTTCCACGAAGCCATCCGCCGCCATCGGCCGAAGGTCCTGGTCGGCGGCGCCGGTTCCTGGCAGATCGTCAAGACCGGCAACCAGGAGCGGCTTGGCGTGGACTGCGTCATCATCGGCCGCGCCGAGGGCGTTATCCTCGACCTGTTCAAGAAGGCCGAGGCCGGCGAAGAGCTTCCGAAAACGGTTGAAGCGCCGGAGCCTTCGCCCGAGCAGCTCGTCACGCCCCACAAGCGTTCCACCTACGGCGTGGTGGAGATGACCCGCGGCTGCGGTCGCCAATGCGCCTTCTGCTCTCCCACTCTGGAGACGCGCATCTCCGTGCCGCACGACGAGGTGATGGAAGGCGTCCGCGCCAATACGCGCAACGGCGGGAAGATCATCTTCCCGGTGTCGGAAGACGTCTTCATCTACGGCGCCGCGGCCCCGTTCTATATTCCGAACCCGCACGCCATCATCAACTTCTACGAGTCGATCGCCCGCGAGCCCGGCGTGGAGTACCTGCCGCTGTCGCACGCCACCATCGCGCCGGCCGTGGTCAACCCGGATCTTATCAAGGAGATGTCGGGCATCCTGCTCGACAAGTCCGCCCTGCGCAACCGCAACTCGACGCACAAGGACAAGAAGTTCCTGGCCCCGCTGATCGGCATCGAAACCGGATCGGCGCGCCTCGGCGCCCTGACCATGTCGGGCAAATCGCTGCCGTTTGACATCCGCGACTGGCAGGAGATCGTCGTCGAGGGCACCAACATCCTCAACGAAAACAACTGGTTCCCGGTCTACACCTTCATCATCGGCCTGCCCAACGAGACCGAAGAGGATCTGAAGCAGACCCTCGACCTGCTACACCGCCTCAAGAACAACAAGGTGCTGTACGTGCCGTCGATCTTCACGCCGCTCGAAGATACGCGCATGAAGGACGGCAAGCCGCTCAAGTCCAAGGAGCTCACCCAGTTGCAGTGGGAGTTCATGATGACGGCCTGGAAGCAGAGCCGCGACTTCGGCGAGATGCGCGACCGTTCGCGCGCCTACTTCAAGATCGGCACCAAGCTGTTTTACTACCTGCGCGGCAAGCACGTCCACGGCAAGGTCTTCAAGTGGCCCGCCATGCGCTTCGCCGGCGTCTCCGAGGAGAAGCTCTCCCAGCACCTCTACCTGAACTGGGACAAGGAGCCGACGCAGCAGGTCCAGCCGCCCCGGCTGATCCCCAAGCACCGCAAGCAGACGCTCGAAGAGCTGCGCAAAATGAACGACTTCCAGCCGTTCAACGTCTACGGTACTTCGCGCGACGCCGAAGCGGACAGCATCGGGGCCGACAACCCGTTCAAGATCCTCTCCAGCTACGGCTCCAACGGCCACGCCAAGCCCGAGCAGCCGGTCGAAGAGGCCGTGGCCGGCGATTAGCGTCGGAGACGCGCGGTAAAAGCCAGCCCCGGGCTTCAGCCCGGGGGAATATGGGCGTCGCGTCCTTCCCTGACCCCGGGCTGAAGCCCGGGGCTAAATGGTGCGCCATAGCTGCCTGATTCGGACTTTGAGACAAGAGATTGGCGCCCCGTGGCGCGGGCTTTGGCACAGCCCGCAAGGTCGGCTTTCCAGCTGACCTTCCAAGGCCAAGCTCGCCACCCTACCCTTCGACGGGTTCCATCGGGACGAACTTCAGCTCAAACGCGCGGTTGAGCAGCTCCTTGGTCAGCACGTACGGCAGCTTCTCAAAACGGATCAGATCGATGGCGACGTTGAGCACGTCGCGCGGGTGGCAGCGCCGGAACTTGCGGCCCGTCTTGGTGTAGTGCGCGTCCACCACCTGGGCCAGCAGCGCGGGCGAGCACTCGATCTTCAGCTTGCGGCAGTAGCCGTGGAAGATGTTCGCGTACTCCTCCGGGGAGGGGTTCTGCATGTACATCTTGTACTCCAGCCGCCGCAGGAAAGCCTCGTCGCCTAGGTCGTTGGGGTTCAGGTTGGAAGAGAAGATCAGGAAGCACTCGAATGGGACCTCAATCTTGCTGCCCGTGTTGAACTGCAAGTAGTCGCGGCCCCGGTCCAGCGGGTAAATCCAGCGGTTGAGCAGCTCGGCCGGAGTGATCTGCTGGCGGCCGAAGTCATCGATCAAGTAGATGCCGTTGTTGGCCTTGAGCTGGTAGGGCGCATCGTAGATCTTGGCGGCCTCAATGTACATCAGGTCCAGCATGCCCATGGTCAGCTCGCCGCCGGTGGTCAGGAACGGCCGCCGGCAGCGGACCCAGCGCCGGTCGTACTTCTCCTCCTGCCGGACCAGCGCGCTGAGCTCGTCGTCGTCGTCATCGACCTTCTCGTGGTACAGCGAGTCGAAGACCTTGATGAACTGCCCTTCGGCCTGTAGCACGTAGGGGACGAAGATCGGCGCGTAGTCGACGTTCATCAGTTGCTCGGCCAAGAAGGTCTTGCCGTTGCCGGGCGCGCCGTAGATCAGCAGCGACTTGAACGAGTTCACCGCCGGGCCGAGCTTGGAGAAGAAGGCGTCCGTGGTGACCGCGCCGGCAAAGGCCTGCTTGAGGGTCTGTTTGGTCATCCAGCCGGGCTCGACGCGCTGCTTGCGGACGGCGTGGTAGTAGTCCTTGAGCGGCACCGGCGCGGGGCCGAGAAAGCGGTTGTCGTCCAAGTATTCCTTGGCCCGAACGCGGCCGGAGTCGCTGCACGCGAACACCGCCGAGACCGTGCCGAAGCCGGCGGACTTCTTCACCTCCACCAGCCGGGCCTGCTTGAGGAAATCGAGCACCGGCTCAATCACGCTGAACTGTAAGCCAAGCAGCTTTCCCAGGTCGCGACCCGTTACGTCGCCCCGGAAATAGAGGTTCTTCAGAATGAGCTGTTCAACCAAGCTGGCTGAAACGCCGGCCTCTTCGAGCGATCGCGGCGGGGAAGGGACGAACTGTTCCAGTCCCGAGCGGGCGGCGCTTTCAAATTGTGTGGCGGGTGGGGCGCTCATCGTGATGATACGACTTGATTATGGGCGCCGAGCGGGCCGGCCGCCTATCAGGCGAACGCCCCCTTCCACGGGCGGTGGGCCCTTAGGCCGGCTGGGACGACAGGGACATGAACGTGGCGCAGGGCTCCAGCCGTGCCGCGTCGTCGCTTGCCGACGTATTGTCCGTCGCGGGCTTGAGTGAAATGTGGAAACTCCAGGGTCGGGCCGCAGGCCCGACTGCACGGCGAAGCCGTGCGCCACGAGGCCTGCCCATGCTCTCGCTTGCGAGCTTCTTCTGGCCGACAAGCGCCACCTGAACGGCGCCGCTTAAAAGCGTCGCTTGCTGAGGCGGGCGATGTTGAATTTGGCGTTGTCGGAGACCGCCATCACGGCCATCACGCCGGCCTGCACGGGGTCGCTGACGACCAGGTCGGCTGAGTCCGGCACGGAACCCGCCATGTTCAGCGAGATCACGATCAGCCCGCGCTCGCGGACCTCGCGGACGGCCACCTCAATGTCGCCGCCCATCAGCGCGCCGGCCAGCACGACGGCCCGTACGCGCGGCAGGCGGGCCGTGGCGCGCACGGCTTCCGCCAAGGCGGCTTCGCCCACCAGCGGAATGGTGTCCACCGAGATGCGCTCGCCGCGCAGGTTGTGGCGGTCGGCCTCCGACACGGCGCCGATGGCCACTTGGCCCACCTGGGCGCCGCCGCCGATAATGATCACCCGCTTGCCAAACACCTGCTTGAGGGCGCGGCTCTCGTCCACGCTGCGCACGTTCGATTGGGAGCGCAGGTCGGCCACCAGCCCGTCGTGGTCGGCCAGGTCGGCGATCTCGAACGAGAGCGTCTCAACCTCCTTCCCTGCGTCGAGGATGGCGACGGCGGTGATGTCGCCGCCATGACGCAGAATCACCGAGGTGATCTGATGCAGCACGCCTTTGCCACGCTCGACCTCGATGGCCAGCGACAGCGAATCATTGTTTGGCGAAGGGTGCTTGGGATTGACGCCCGACATCGGCTTGATCCTTGAGTATCCCCTGAATACGCAGGCTGATGCTATCCTGACCGGCGATGCCTCATTTCAGCCGCCGCCAGCTCCTCGCAGCCCTGGCCGCTTCGCCGCTGGCCGTTCGTTCCCTTCGCGCCGCGGAAAAACCGATGCGAGGCGCCTTTATCATCGCCGCCACCCCGTACAAGGACGCACCGGGCAAGCCGGTTGACTTTGAAGACTTGGCCGGCGAGGTTGAGTTCCTCCACAAATCCGGCGTTCAGGGCATCGTGTGGCCGCAATCGGCCAGCGAATTCACCCAACTGACCCAGGACGAGCGGATGCAGGGCATGGAGGTGATGGCCAAGGCGGCAAAGGGCAAGAAGCCGGCGCTGGTGTTGGGCGTACAGGCGCCGACGCTGGACAAGATGCTCGAATACGCCCGCCACGCCGAAAAGCTCGGGCCGGACGCCTTGATCTCGATGCCGCCCAGCGAGGCCGATTCGATGGCGGACTACAAGGCCTACTACTCGGTGCTGTGACAGGTGGCCAAGCGGCCGGTCTTTATCCAGACCACGGGCGGCGCCAAGGGGCTGGTTCCGTCAGTCGAGCTAATCGTGGAACTGGCGGAGAAGTATCCGAACTTCGGGTATGTGAAAGAGGAGGCGCAGCCGGTGATCGAGCGCCTGACGGAGATGGCGGCCCACCGGCCGAACCCGATCAAGAGCGTCTTTTCCGGTGCGGCGGGCAAGGGCTGGATGTACGAAATGCGGCTGGGTTTTGACGGCACGATGCCGGGCGCGATGTTCGCCGAGGTCTACGCCCTGCTGTGGGAGCTGCACCAGAAGGACGACCGCAAGAAGATGCGGGAGGTTTTCTCGAAGCTGCTGCTGCTGGTCAACCTGGACCAGCAGATCCCGGGCGTACGCAACTACGTCTTTCGCAAGCGGGGGATCTTCAAGACGGCCATCAGCCGGCGCGGCGACTACACCTGGAACGCCGCGCAAATGGCGGAGATCGACTGGAATTTGGAGGCGCTAAAGCCCTACTTCCGGGTGTAGCCGTCTGGGCCGCGCGGCGGCGCTTGCCTCGCAGCCAGGGGGTCTCATTGCACGGTGATGGTCACCGTGTTTGCCGCTTGGCCGTCCACCTCCACGTTCACATCGACTTCGCCGCGACCGGCGAGGTCGCGCGGGATGACCGCGTTGAGCTGATCCAGGCCCACGAACTCCGTCGAGGGGCCGAAGCCAACGATCGTGGCCGGCAGGCCGCCGATCGTAACTTTGATTTCGCTGGAAAAGTTGCGCATGCCTGTCCCGAAGAGCAGCAGGACGACCAAATCGCCGTCCGGCCCCAGGTTGATCGGGGCCGCCGCCAGCGGGTTTGCGGGTGACAGGACGTCGACTGGGGTTTGAGCTCCATCGGAGGCTACGCGTACCGCGGCCGCCGCCGCTAAGCCCTGGCCTCTGGCATCCACCGAGAAAAGACCCGGCGCCACGGCGGCCACCTGGATCGTCGTCTCGCCCGCCTGGCCGGCGGCGCTGATGACGCGTAGTCGCGCCGCCCCAGCCGCCACTCCCCCGGGAACCACGGCGTTGATCTGACCTGGCGACACGAAGACGAAGGACAGCCGGTGCGTCGCCCCGGAGGCGTCGATCAGCTCGGAGCGAGTCCCGGCCAACGTCTCCGGCAGCGGCGTCTGGGTCGCCTCGGCAACCTCTGAGCTGAGGTTCGAGCCGAAGATGGAGACAATCTGGTCGGGCGCCACCACGGAGTTAGTAAACGACGCCGCGCTGACCACGCCCGCGCTGCTCAACACCGGTCCCGGAGCAGCCTCGCCGGGCGCCAGCACGACACGAATCCTCCCGCCGCCGGAGATATAAAGCCTGTCGTCGGGGCCGACGATCACACCCCGCGGATTTCGCAACTGCGCGAGGTTGGCCGGGCCGCCGTCGCCGGAGTCGCCGCTTACGCCGGTTCCGGCGTACGTGCTGATGACGCCGTTACGGTCCACCATGCGGACGACGTGGTTGCCGCTGTCGGCGATGAACAGCCGGCCTTCGCGGTCAAAGATCATATCCGTGGCGCCGCTCAACTGCGCCTCCAGGGCCGGGCCGCCGTCGCCGCTGAAGCCGGTCGAGCCCGTCCCCGCGTACGGCTGCGTGAAGTTGTTGGGCCGCAGTTCGGAGACGCGGTTGGAAGTCAGACCGTACAGCCGTCCGTTGGGGCCAAGCGCCAGCGCGGTGTAGCTCGTCAAGCTCCAGCGGATGTAGGAGCCGTCCGGATTGACGCGATATGTTCCCGAGCCGGTCATGTAGTAGCCGCCGTCCGGCGTGGCGATGATGTCATTCGGGCTGATGTTCAAGTCAGCCGCCCGTCCGGTCGCCGCATTCGAGCCCAATTCGCCCGTTCCGGCGACGGTGGAGATGCGTCCGTCCGGTCCCACAAGTCGCACGCGCCGGTTGAAGCCGTCAGCGATATAGACCTGGCCCATCGGTCCGACTGACAATCCGCGCGGGCTGTCAATACGGGCCTGTACGGCCGGACCGCCGTCGCCGCCAAACTCGCCCACGCCCGTGCCGGCAAAGGTAGAGATGACGCCCGCGGGGTTGATGTAGCGCACCTTGTCGGCGAACTGGTCGCTGATGTAGAGCCCGCCCTCGGCGTTGAAGACCATGAACGTCGGGCCTTGCATCGAAGCCGCGGTCGCCGGCCCCCCGTCTCCGGCGTCGCTGAAACTGCCGTCCAGGGCGAAGGTCAAGATTGTGGGGGATGGGTCAGCGGCCGGTTCGGCCGTAACGGTCAGCCGAACGGGCAGGGCGACCTCGGAGTTCGCGGCTTCGGTGGAACGGAAGGTCAACGTCGCCTCGTGCATGCCGACAGGCACGCCGCCGGCGTTGATGCGGACCGAAATCGAAGCCGGCGTCGTGCCGGAAGCTGAAGTCGTGGTGAGCCACGAGGCTGAGCTCTCGACGGTGAAGGGCAAGGCCCAAGCCCCGGCGCCTCGGGCGATGACGCGAGTGGTCAGAATGCGAGGCGCCTGGTCGTTGGTCGAGCCGGAGGTCTCAATCGACGGGACGTCCGGGCCAAAGAAGGGCGTGACCGCGGCTTCGCGCGCCACCCAATTGCGTCCGCGATCCTGACTCAGCTCCAGGCCGGAGTAGATCGTATCGGACTCCCGCCTATCAATTAGAAAGCCGTCGGCGCGTCTGGAACCGCCCGACATCCGAACCGGCTGCTGCAGGCTGCGGCCGCTGTCGGTGCTGATCCACAAGTTGCGGCCCTCGACCTGATGGATCAGCAGCAGGCCCTCGGACAAGTACAATTGCTGCGCAATGGTGGTGGTCTTGCGTTGCCAGGAAGCGCCTTGCGTGTTGCTGAAGAAAATGCCGTTGTTCACCTCGTCGTTGCCGAAGCTCGGACCGCTTGTACACATCACAAGAATGTTCTCGTTGTTCGGATCCAGAATGGTCGAGGTGATGCTGTTCTCAATGCCGCCGCCGGTCGAGCGAAGCGGGAACGGCCCGGCGCTGGCCCAGCTTTCGCCCGCGTTGACGCTCTTAAAGACGGCCCGTCCGGTGTTGTAGTACCACAGGTTGGGGTTGCGCGGGTGAATCAGGAGAGGACCGGCTCCGGAGGGCAGCGTCCGAAACAGGGTCCACGAGTCGCCGCGATTGGCCGATCGGTAGACGCGTCGCTCGTCGTTGACGTGCAGATAGGCGTACAACACGCCCTGTGCGTTCTGCATCACGTGGATCGCACGAAGCGTGGCGTCCTCCGGCAGGCCGGAGGTCTTGCGGTTCCAGGTCTCGCCGGCGTCGTCGCTGCGGTAGATCTCCGGGCGCTGGTTAAGCGTCACGCTGACCGTGCTGGTGCGCTCGGAACCGGCGGCATAGAAGACGCTTGAGCTGAACGGGTCGCGGTCAATCTGGGTGATTCCGGGCTGTGGCCGGGTCAGGTCGGGACTTAGCGCGACCGGTCGCCAGGACTGCATCTCGTCGCGGCTGACAAACAGACCCTCCGTCGTTCCGGCCATGAACAGCGGGTTGGAACCGGCTGTCATTTGCAGAGCTTGGGTGCGTAGTGAGCCGAAATCGTTTTGCGCCGGCAGGAGCGCGGCGAAGGCAAGCAGTAGGGGCGCCGTCAAATACCTCATGGACCACAATGTTAACCACACGATCGGTCCAAACGGAACCCCAATCCAGGGGATATCAAGAATTCCCAGCGTCAGTGGCGATTCCGTTAGGCGACCGGGAGCGGCGGCGGCCCAGGGCTCGGTTTCGCACCGAGGCGCCGGTCGTGCAAAAATCAGAACGCGCGCCCTTGGTGGCGCACCAAGTGAGATCGAAAGGAGAGATTGCCCATGAGAATGAGTCGTAGACTGGCGTTGTTCGCCCTTGGCTCCCTCGGCGCCGCTTCCAGCGCCGCCGCGGCGGTCAAGGTCGGCGACCAAGCCCCTGATTTCGCGCTTCCCGGCAGCAACGGGAAAACCGAGACCCTCTCCGCCTACCGCGGCAAAAAGAACGTGGTGGCGGCCTTTTACCCGAAAGCGTTCACCGGTGGTTGAACGCGCGAAATGAACGCGTACCAGTCTGGTATCGCAAAATTTTCCGACGCCGAAACGGTCATCTTCGGCATCAGCACCGACGACCTCGAGACGCAAAAGAAGTTTGCTGAATCCCTCAACCTCGAGTTCACTCTCCTCTCCGATGCGGGAAAGAAGGCTGCCGAGGCCTTCGGTGTGCTCAATGAACGCGGCATGGCGGACCGCACGACGTTCGTCATCGACAAACAGGGGGTCGTCCAGGAGGTCATCTCCGGCGGCGACGCCATCTCCATCGACGGGGCGCTGAGCGCCTGCAGCCGATTGAAGTAACACTCCGCCGCCGGGTCTGACGGACCAGCGACGTATCCGAGGCCGGGCCTATGCGCCCGGCCTTTTTGAAGGCATATCTAATTTGTTTCAGGACTATACCGCCGCGAATTTCAAGGCAATCGTCTCGCTCGCCAGCACTTAACCTCAGCGTTTCTGTCCTGCAAGGACGGCCCCCGCCCGTTCTTCGATGTGAGTTTTAGCACAGATCCATCGTGGATTTGCACCTAAGGATTCCCCCCCATATTAAAGTAGGGTGAAGGCCTTACGAATCGCGTGCGTAAGCAGCCATGTGTGAAGCCTCATAACCAAGAAGGAGTCAAAGCGTGCATTGTTCCCGACCACTGTTCTTATCTTTGCTAGTTGCCATTCTGGGCGCGGGTTTTGGACCCGCGGTTAGCACGGTCGAAGCCAGCCCGGTCCTTTTCTGCAAGGATGGACCGGGAATCGACCTGATCAACCAGGGATGTATCTCTGGCACGGCGCCGGGCTATCCGGGCGGCGGAGACGGCATCTTTTCGAACGCCGGAGGCGGCGATCCCCTATCGGCCGTCGAGGCGGCGATTTTGGGCGCCACCGGCGTCAGTGTCAACCTGATCGCTCTGGGCCAGAGCGACGAAGGCGCGCCATTCACCTACACCCCGAGCAGCGGCATTGATTTGGTGTCGTCGTTCGCCGGTACCTGGACTCAGACATCCGGGTTGGGTACGGTCCGCTACATCACCATCAAGGCGGCTAATTCGTTTGCGCTGTACGAGTTCTCGCCTGGTGCGAGCACGGGAGCGTACTCCACCGAGGGCATCCTCAACAACGGCGGCCAGCAGCCGACCGTCAGTCACATTTCGTTCTGGTCAACGACGGACACAAACCCCATTCCAGAGCCGAGCACGTTCCTCTTGTTGGGCAGCGGAGCTTTCGGCCTGCTGTGGCTGCGCCGGCGCAAACAGAGCTAACGCGCTTATCCGAACCATTGGCGGGGCCGGCGTGCTACTCCGACGCCAGCCCCGTTAATGCCTCCGGCTCTGCGGCCAGCCGCGCGATCTCCGCGGCGTTGAGCGCGCGGTCAAAAATGGCCAGCTCGTCGAGCAGCCCGATATACCCCACCGCCACGTAAATCCCCGTCTGCGAGATATCCCAGTCCATGGTGATGTTGCGTCCGCCGAAGGAGCCACGCGGCGACCCGTCGATGTACAGCGTCGCCTGCGCATTCTCGGCGTCGGAGTCGAAATCAGTCCACGTGAACAGGATGTGATGCCAGTCGGTTTCCTGAAAACCGATCGGGCTGACAACGACAAGCGGCGCGTCGGGATCGGACTCGCTCAGGCGCGGGCGGCCGTCGCCCTCGGCTTGAAAGGCCCCAAGTCTCAGGTCGCGGGGCGACGAGTCGGGAAAATCAATCCACAGCCCGCCGTTGTTGGCGCCTTTTTGGGTGATCTGGATCGGGTCGCAGAACGAAGTTTTCAGCATTGTGTCCGGGTTGGTCTTGATCCAGAACGAGACGGTTCCGCTCCAGCCGCCGCGGTCGAAAGCCAGATTGCCCTGGGCCGGGTAGAAGATGCGACCGTTCTCGGGCAGCACGTCGAGCGCCTCCAGCGCGCCTCCGCTGACGCCCGCGCCCTCAGCGACGCGGAAGACGTCGCGCGGATAGCCGTCTTCAAAGCGAAACGCCTCCGGGTTGCTCAGCGCTCCGTAGCGCGTGCGCAACTGTCCAGGGCCGCGCGCGAAATCGGCCGCCACGCTTCGGTCGAACGACGCGTACAGCGTAACGGCGTCCAGCATGGCGGCGGGGTTCTCCTCTGGCGCCGAGTCGTCCGAGGCGCAAGCCCCCAGGAGCAGGCAGGCCGCTACAGCCGACGACAAGGCGGTCCTTTTCATGACGACCGCCAGCATAGCGCACCCCGGCGCCCGCAAAAGCACGGACGCGAATCGACTTTTTCGATCCCCTTCGCGTCTACTGGTGTATGTGCCGGAACACGCGGCTACGGAAAACATTTGCCCAACCCGATGTCGTGTGATATCTTCTGGAAGAATACTGTGCGGAAATTTCCCGCGACGGCGTTGCTGCTGACGGCGGCGACGCTTGGAGCGGGAAACGTGGAAGTCAACGCGGAAGGTTTTGCCGTGGTCCCGAGGACCATCGAGAGCCCGAAGCGCGAAGCGGAAGCGGTTTCCGTGGCAGTGAGGCAGTATGGGATTCGCGAGGACCCCAAGACCGGCCGGCTGATTCGAGTCGGCGGAGCTCGGGGGGTTCGCAAGGTCCCGGCGGCGCAGCTTGCCGCATCCGCGCCAAGCCTGGAGGGCGTCCAGGGCGGCTCGACCGGACGGGTCGAGCTTGAAAGCTTGGTGCGGGAGGCGGGGCGGCGTCATGACGTAGACCCGGAGCTGATTCGGGCCGTCATTCGGCAGGAGAGCGGCTTCAACCCGCTGGCGGTATCCCGCAAGGGAGCTCAAGGGTTGATGCAGTTGATGCCGGATACGGCCAAGCGGCTGGGGGTTCAGGATGTTTTCGATCCCGCCGAAAACGTCCTTGGAGGAGCGAAGCTTCTCCGTGAGCTGATGGACCGTTACGAAGGTGATCTCGATCTGGCCTTGGCCGCGTATAACGCCGGCGAAGGTGCGGTGGAGAGATATGGCGGCCTACCGCCGTATCGCGAGACCGTCGATTACGTCGACAGGATCACCCGAGCTTATGGTCCGACGGCGAAAATCGGATCGCGGATGATCGCCGAGTCCGCCAAGCCCAGACCCCGTGTACGGACGTCGCTGGGGGAGGATGGAGCGTTGATCTTCGACACGGAGTAACAACCATCGGGACATAGGCCCGGGGGAGTAGCGGGATTCCAGTGAAACAGCTCGTGCGAATCATCGCGGCGGCCATGTTGGCGGCCTGCCTTACGTTGCCGATCGGCGCCGCCGATGGGCGGACGACGGCGGCCCGGCAATATCAACACGCGCGGACCTTGTTGGAGGATCTGCGCGCGGTCCCTCGGCTGGAGCTCGGCCGGAAGCAGTATGACTTGGTCATCGAGGCCTTCGACGCCGTTACGCGCTTGCACCCCGCCAGCGGTTATAGCGACGACGCCCTGCTCGCCGTGGCGCAACTCTACGGTGAAAAGTATGACCGCTTTGGAGAGGATCGCTACCGCAATGAGGCCGTTGCAGGGTATCGGTTTCTGATTCGGGAATACCCGCACAGCAAGCTGCTCGGCCAAGCCCGCAAGGAGCTGGCGCAGCTTGAGTCCGCCGCCCCGGTGACATTGACGAAGGCCGCGCCGGCCGCCCGGCCCAAGCCGGAAGCCCCGGTCGAGCCTGAACGCCGGCCCGAGCCGCCGCCCGCGGCCGTGGTCGCAAAGGCCGCCGCCCCCGCTGAAACGGCTTCCTCCGCACCGGTCTCCGCTGAGCCGCAAATGCGCCAGGTTTCGCTGACACAAGGCAATGCGGGGCCGGGCAATCAGGAAAACCGCGCCACGCCGTCGCCGCGTAAGCTGCGCTCCGGCGACGCCACGATCAAGGATCTGCGCTACTGGAGCACGCAAGAGTACACGCGCATCGCGCTGGAGCTCGACGATTTCGCTCCGTACAGGTTTGAGTTCCTGCAGCGTCCGGCGCGTCTTTACTTTGATCTGTTTACCGCCAAGCTGGACGGCGATCTGGCCCGAGGCGGTAACTACGAGATTGGGGATCCCGCCGTGGCCCGGCTGCGAGTGGGGATGAACCGCGTCAATAAGGCGCGACTGGTGTTCGACCTCAACGACGACGTGATCTACGACGTGGACTGGCTGAGCAATCCGCCCCGGCTGGTGATTGAGCTACGGGCCAAGACCCTGAAGCGCGAGACGTTGGCGCGGGCTGCCGAACCGGAGATCGAGCCCGAGCCGGTGGCGATCGTCGCGGCGGCGGAGCGCGAGCTGAGCCGGCCGGCGCCCGCCGACGAGCTGACCGAGGAAGTCGCGGCCCCGACTGAAATGGCGGGCCGAGTGGCTGCCCAGGCGCCAAGCTTCGCCGAGGCGTTCCGCGCGCTCGCTGGCGAAGGCTCGCCTGAGGTCCGCGCCGCCGTCCTTTCAAAGTCCGCGCCGCCGCCGCCCAAGCCGCAGGCTGATGCGCCGAAAAAGCGCACGGCCACAAATCCCCCATCCCGCTCGGCCGCGCCGCTCGAAGTCGCGCCGGCGGTTGCGTCGGATGCGTCGGTTCCGGGCGCCGAACCGCCGGTGACGCTGGCCAAGCTGGAGCCGCCGCCGACTTCTGCTGCGCCGGCGCCGAGGGCGCTACACACCCCCAGCGACATTCCGCCCCCGAAGCCGGCCGACGAGCCGTCGAAGGGTTCGCAAAGCCTGACCCGCGCTCTCGGTCTGAAGGTTGGCAAGGTCGTGATCGACGCCGGTCACGGCGGGCATGACACCGGCAGCATCGGCCCCAGCGGCTTGCGTGAAAAGGACGTGGTGCTCGACGTGTCGCAGCGGCTGGCCAAGCTGATCAAGTCGCGGCTAGGGGCCGAGGTGCTGCTCACACGTGACAGCGACGAGTTTGTCGACCTCAACGCGCGGACGGCGCTGGCGAACAAGGCCGGCGCGGACCTGTTCATCTCCGTCCACGCCAACTCGTTCACCAACCACGCGGTGCGCGGCGTGGAGACCTACTACTTGAACTTCACGACCGATCCGTGGGCGCTCAAGGTCGCCTCGCGCGAAAATGCGGCGGCGAGCAAGACGGTGCATGAGCTCCAGGACCTGCTCTCCAAGATCGCCATGAAGGAGAAAGTGGACGAGTCGCGTGAGTTCGCCCAGCGGATGCAAGGCGTGCTTTTCAACGGGTTGTCAACCACAACCAAGGGATTGAAGGACCGCGGCGTTCGGCAGGCCCCGCTGATGGTGCTGATCGGAGCGAAGATGCCGGCGATTCTGGCCGAGATCGGATTCTTGAGCAATCCGACCGACGAGAAGCTGTTGCAGAGCTCGAAGTACCGTCAGCAGGTGGCTGAGTACCTGTTTGAGGGCATCGAAAGCTACATCAGTAGCTTGAGCTCACATAAGGTCACGATGACCGAGCAGGAGCGGGCGTCAGCGTCGATGGACTGATCGCAGCGTTTTGTCCTCCCCGTGCGCCGGCCGTTGTGTCGGCCATCTGGCGGGCGCCCCATTCGGCGCGCCCGCCTTTTTTCCGGGGTCTGTCAATCGATCGTGTAGTTGCGGGCGGCCACCGCGCCCATCGCTCCCGTTACGCCGAAGTTGGCCACGGTGAACGGCTTGTACATATTGCGCTCCGGGTGGGTCTTGATCATCCAGCCCTGGAAGGCCATCAGGCCGCCGCCGAGCCCCGCTTTGAAGATTCCGGCCCGCTGGGTGGAGAAGCGGCCGTCCGGGGCGCGCAGCAGCGGGTTGAGCTCGCCCTTGCCCGCGGAGGAATGCGTATCGAGGACGTTGACGACGGCGAACGCCGCCCAGCTTGCGATCCAGCCACGGCGCCAGCGCTTGCGGCTCAACAGCTCGTCGGATTCCGGATCGACCGGGTTGAAATAGCGCGGCTGCTCCAACGCCTGGCGCAGCGCCGGGGTGACCACGTAGGCCGGCGTGGCAGTGGGGGGCGGCTCCGCGGCCAGCGGCTGGGCCGTCACGAGCGCAAGAGCGCCAGCGGCCACGCCGGCGCCGAGACAACGAAGTAACGATGGGAAGGCTTTCACGAGGGACACTCTCCTGTGGCCTTGGCGGCCATGGATCTAGAGTGCCCTTCTAGGGTGTTTATCTGAATCGCACGGAAGCTTCAAATTCGCGTTGGTACGCCGGTTTGGACGGTTGGTACGTTCGCCCCACGCGCGAGCTTTTGCAACACGAAAGGGCGGCGGGGTCTTCCGTTCGAAGACACACCACCGCCCGGATCCGTTCCCGCGTTTCGAAAACAGAGACTACAGTCCGAAATTCCGACGGGCTCTACCGCTGGCGCCTGAAGGGTTGGCTACCAGCGCGGTTCGCGCTCGCCGCGACCACGACGCGGGCCGCGGCCGCCGCCGCCTCCGCGCTCGCTACCGCCGCCTCCGCCTCCGCCACGCTCATAACCTCCGCCTCCGCCGCCACCGCCGAAGTCGCCGCCGCCGCCAAAGTCACCGGCGCCAAAGCCGCCCCGCCGGGGCGGCCGCTCGCCGCTGGGCCGAGCCTCGTTGATATTGAGGTTGCGCCCGCCGTGAGCCGCTCCGTTGAGCTGCTCGATCGCCTGATCGGCTTCCTCGTCATTTGGCATTTCCACGAAGCCGAAGCCTCGCGGACGCCCCGTCTCTCGGTCCGTGATCAGGCTGACCCTTTCCACCGTCCCGAACTGTTCGAAGAGCGTACGCACTTCGTCTTCCGTAGCTTGATAGTTCAGATTCCCAACAAAGATGTTCTTCACAAGTAACTCCGTCGCGGATATCGAGCGGCGTTCGAAGCAGAGTGCGAGAGCATGGTACAGGAGCGACTCACAATAGCCTCGCTAGCTTGACCCTCAAATACGCGAAAAACGAGCCTGGACTCGCTGGCAGTGTATCACCGTCCGGGGGCGCCGGGAAAGTGGCAACCGGGGAGGGGTGCAAAATCGCGGTGCGGCGCGCTCCGCCGGGCGATTGCCCTGCGTTTGGAACGGCGCCCGCCGGCTGAAGCCGGGCGGCTCGTTGGTGCGCTCTTGAGCCGCCCAGGTTTACCTGGCGGGTCGGCGCATCGGCGCGCGGCCAAAAAATTTCGTCCCTGGGGGCTCCGCCCCCAGACCCCCCTATAAAGGGAAAAGGGAAAAGAACAAAGGGAAGGTCATTCCCGGACGCACCGGAACCCAAAGCTGTAGTCCCGGCCGGCTGGCCAGCCCCTGTCCCGGTTCGAGGCCCGAAGGTTCCCCGTGCTGCTGAACCAGGAACCGCCGCGCAGCGAGTGGGAGTCCCCTCGGGGCGCACCCGGCGGGTCCCGATCAGGGGATTGTGAGTAGTAGTCCGCCGCATACCAGTCCGAGCACCACTCCCACACGTTGCCGGCCATGTCTTGTAGGCCCGTCTTCGTAGCGCCCTGTGCATACAGGCCGACGGCGGAGGGACGGCTTAGCCGCAAGCTGTGGTTCGCACGCGTGGCGTCCGGCTCCGCCGAGCCCCAGGGATAGATCGCATCGTCGCGGCCGAAGCGCGCGGCCTTCTCCCACTGAGCTTCAGTGGGAAGCTTCGCCCCCGCCCATTTTGCGTACGCGCTTGCTTCGAACCAACTGACTCCGACGACCGGCCGGTTAGGGTAGCGGATCTGTGCGGCCCAGTCCTCGGGTTCCTTAGAGCCCCCAAAGCCGCCGGTTTCCCAGTACTGCTTGTTCGAATACCCGCCATCCGACCAGAACCGGGCGTACTCCGCCACCGTCACGGGATAACGGCCGATCTCGAACGCGCTCACCCAGACTTGGTGCGGCGTCTCATCGTCCTCGGCGTTCGGGTCATGGTTCCGTTCGCTCGCGCTTCCCCTCTGGGCGCCCATCCAAAACTCGCCCTCGGGAATGAGCACCCAGCTCCGCTCGGGATCGGCCAAGCGCCGGTCGCCGATCAGCCCGATGGCGTCCGCCGCGTCCGCCCGCAACCGTTCCTCGATCGACTGGGCGGCCTCCGGCTCAAAAATCCCCATGGCGCTCTCGACCAACTCCAGCAGCGGTTTCTCCTGGAAGCGGTACCCGGACGAGTAGACATCGCGCAGCATCGCGCCGATCAGCGCCAGCGTCCGCGCCCGGTCGGCGAGCGAGGCGTCCTTTGGGACAGCGCGGATCACCTCCAGTAGAAAATCGTCCAGGCGCCCCGGCGCGGTCTTGAGCATGGAGCCCGCGATCAGCAGCACGGTCTCGAGCCAGTCCGGGTGGTGCAGCTTCCGCTCGTCGAACAGGATGCGCCGCCGTTCCGTGTCGCGGCCCGCCAGCGCCTGGGCGGCCAGACACTCCTGAAAATGCTGGTGCCAGAACCGCAACTTTTTGTCCTTGCCGGTGATGATGCCGCTGTCGTTCTCCTCATCGCGCAGAAACTTCTCAGCAGCCCGTTTGCGGTCCTCTTCCTCCGGAATCTCGCGAAACTCCTTCGGCCCCGACAGCGCCTTGACTCCGGCCCAGGCGTCAAGCTCGACCTGCTTGCCTTGCGGCTGGGTGTGCATCGTCAGCGCGAGCCTGCGGTGGAGCTCCAGGCAGCGCTC
>CAYOPA010000001.1:42756-62702 GCA_964405625.1 uncultured Bryobacterales bacterium | reverse complement strand
CTGGAAGCCCCCGCCGAGGCGCTCATGGCTTTAGAACCAGACGAAAAGGCCCGCAAGAAACAGCGCGCCGCTTGGAGAAAGGCTGGGCGGTCGTAACGGCGCGGCTTTTTCAGTCGGGGAGTCCCGAAAAAACTCTGGTCGGGTCCAAGTGCAGATCAGGCAGGATGAACGACGGGAGCCTCTGTCCAGCCCGCGCCCGGCCGATCAGCTCGTAGCAGCCATCGACTTCTCGCCAGCTCGAATTTTCACCGTCGCGCTGGTCCAGCAGCCAGTACTCGGCAACGCCGAATTTGGCGTAGTCGTGGAACTTCACGACCGTATCATGGGTGCGATTGCCCTCGGAGATTACCTCGACGCACAGGTCCGGGGGCCCGGCGATGTGAGTGCGTTCAATGATCCGCGAGCGTGCGTCGGCAATAAAAAGAATGTCAGGCTGGAAAACAGTTTCCGGCCCCAGGACAACGTCCATCGGGCCCGGAATCACCGTCCCTAGACGGCCTCCTTCGACGTGCTGGACTAGGATGCTGACCAACCGCGCAATACAGATCTGGTGTCCGGAGACAGGCGAAGGCGACACAATCAGCTCTCCATCGACCAGCTCAAACCGGCGGGCCGGATCGTAAGGCCAGTCGCGGATATCGTCCCAAGTCAGCGGCTGTGCGGCGACGCCCATTTAGCCAGGATCTCAACAGTTCTACTGAACCGCGGCGCTTACCGAGGCGCCTCGACTTCGGCCTGTCGAGCCGGGTTCGGCCCGTCTCCCTCCAGGTCCATCTTCAGCGTCAAAAAATCCAACAAGTCCCGCATGGTCACAATGCCGACCACCCGGCCGTCGCGGGCGACCATGATGCTGCTGTTGCCGCCGCGCTGCATCGCCAGCAGCGCGTCAAAGGCGTCGGAATCAGGCGAGACGGTATTGGCGTCCTCGCACTGGGTCATCACATTCGCCACCCGCTTACGGTCCCACTCCTCGCGCGGCGTGGCTTGCAAATCGCGCACCCGCACGCATCCCTCGAGCTCGCCGAGCGGGGATACCACCGGGAACATCCGGTAGTGGTAGCGATAGACGTACTGGTCCACCAGCTCTTGCAGCGACAGCGTGGGCAAGACGCTGATCGGATCGTTGCGCATGAAACGCGACACCGGCTCGCCTTCAAACGCCGTCTTCATCGTGAGCTGCTGGTACGACGCCTGTGAGGCCCCGCGGATGAACATGCCGATCAGAGCCCACCAGATGCCGCCGATGAAGTTGCCGCTGAACAGGCTGAACAAGCCCAGCAGGATCAGCAGGAAGCCGAAGGACGCCCCGATCGCCGAGGTGATCCCCGTGGCGCGTTGCAGATTCTTGCCGGACTTCCACAGGATTCCCCGCAGCACCCGGCCGCCGTCGAGGGGAAACGCCGGAACCATGTTGAACACAGCCAGGACGATGTTGATGAAAGCCAGGTACTGGAGCACGCCGGTCAGCGTGACCGAGGCTTCCCCAACACCCAAAGAGACGCCGTAGCAGACCGCCCCGACCAGCAGGCTGGCGATCGGACCGGCGATGGCCATCTTGATTTCAGCATCGGCGTTGGGCGGCTCGTTCTCCATCTCGGCGACGCCGCCGAAGATGAACAAAGTGATGCCCTTCATGCGGATGCCTTCGCGCCGAGCGACGACCGCATGCGCGAGCTCATGCAGGATGATCGAGACGAACAGCCCCAGCGCCCCCGCCGCGCCCATGTACCAGTAAGCTTCCGACGCCAAGTCGGGCAGAACGGTGGGAAAGTAGCCCCGCGCGAGGCTCCAGGTCACCAGCGCCGCCAGGATCAGCCAACTGGCGTCAATGCGGATCGGGAAGCCGGAGAGGTGGAAGAGAGTGATGCGTTTACCCATGGATTTGACTGTCTGTTGGATCGCGCCCGCATCCTGCCCGTTACCTGCCGTCAGTCGCCGTGGACCTCCGCCTGCGAATAGACCCGCTCGTAAGCCTCGGGGGCCGCCCCGTGCGTCCGCTCGGCTAGCCACGCCGCCATCTTCTCGAACGCCGGCTGCCGAAACGAATATTTCTTTGAGCGCGGGATTTGCTCCAGCCGGTCGCAGAGTTGCAAGAAGACCAATTCGTTGAAGTCCTCCTCGCTGACGTCGATCACATCGCCGGTGAAGCGGTCCTCCATGCGGAAAGGCGGCGTTCCCCGCATCACCTCCTCATCGAAGGAGTCGTAAACGACGGCGCAGTTCAGGTACGCCAACCGCTCGGCGCGCTCGCCGGTGAGCGCGCGAATCTCGTCGCGGCGGTCGAGCTCGAGCTTGAATTTCTGAAAAAGCCCCGTGCCGTACACGGAGTGGAAGAAGCCCGCCTGCGCCAGCTCTTCATCGGCGCCCCAGCGCTTCATGTCGCGATAGACGGCTGCGCAGTGGCCCAGGTACGAGCCGTCAGTGTGCTCCACCTCCAGGGCTTTTTCGCCCTTGAAGAAGTCCACCAGCTCGTGAAAGGTCGCCATCAGTCATTCTCTCCCGGAGGCGGAACGATAAAGTCGTAACCCTCGCGAACGCCGTACGTCGGCCCCAAATCCTTGTAGTCGATGCCCGAAAGGCTGTTCCAGTCCCAGCGCACGCGGCCGTCCTTGAGCGTCAGCTCGGCGTGCAGCCGCTCGGTTCCCGCCACCGAGCCGTCGCTGGCGTCGCGGAAGCGGAATTTCCCGCGCATCAGCCGAAACACGGCCACATCGGCAATTGCGCCCACGCTCAGGTGTCCCAGCTCCTCGCGGCGGATCTGTTGCGCCGGGTTCCACGTGGAGGCCCGGATCACGTCTTCCAAGGGCATGCCCAGAGCCATCAGCTTCGACATCAGCGTCGGCATGTCCATCATGGCGCCGTCCATCGAGCCGGTGTGCAGATCGGTCGAGATTGAGTCCGGGTAGAAGCCGGCCGCAATGGCGGGCGCGGCGTTGCGCATCACAAAGCTGCCGCCGCCGTGGCCCACGTCGAACTTGATGCCCCGCTCGCGCGCCCTGTAGAGGTAGTCGTAGATCTTGCCGTCCTTGTTGATCCACGGCACCGGGCCGCGGAAGCAGTGGGTCGGCATGTCGCCGGGGCGCAGCTTGTTCATCACCAGCTCATAAAACGGCCGCTCCCTGGCGAAGTAGCCGAAGTCCACCATTACCGGGATGTTCGCCAGATTGCCCGCCTTCACAGCGTTCTCCACCGAGTCCCAATCCGGGGCGCGGTAGTGCGCGGACTTGACGCCCACGACCACGTCGGAGTGCTTCTTGGCCAGCCGCGCGACCTCCTCGGGGCTAAAGTCCTTCTGCTCCGTGATATCGGTGATCATGCCAAAACCGGCGATGTTGATCGAAGCCAGAACGCGCGTCTTGGCGCGGTCGATGACGGTATGGCGGAAGGTCTCAAAATTTCGCCAGCCCGAGCTGCCTGCGTCCACCAGTGTCGTCACGCCGGTGCGGGATGACAGCGAGTCGGCCTGCACCGACAGGTCGCCGGCCCAGGCGCCGGCGATGAGCGTGGTGTTGAAAACGTGGGCGTGCAGGTCAATCAGCCCAGGCGTGACAAAGAGCCCGGAAACGTCGTAGACCCGCTTGGCCTCCGACGGTTCAATCCCCGCGGCGACGGCGGCGATCTTGCCGTCGGCGATGGCGATGTCGCGATGCCCGTTGATGTTGTTGCGGGGGTCGATGACGTAGCCGTTGCGCAGCAACACGTCGTAGCGCTGCCCCCAGACGGACGGAACCAGCACGAGAGCGGCGGCCAGGAAGAGCAGGTGGTAGCGCATGGATTTCAGGGCACTATGATAGCTGGACGGGGAACCTTGGCGCGATCTGGTGCGTAATCGCATTTAGAATAAGGCTTTGAAGGTAAAACTGACTCGCCGAGACCTGGGCCGGGCGGCCTTGGCGGCGGCACTGGCTGGACGCCCCGATCCGGTTCGAGCCAACGGCTTGGGCGGGATGCTCTGGGAGTATACCCAGTCCTACATGGAAATCCTCGATGAGCGTCGGCGGCAAGCCTTTGACGCCATCCAGACCCCCCAGGACATCGCGGACCTGCGCGCCCGCGTGCGGAAATCAATGGCTCAAGCTTGGGGGCCGTTCCCCGAGGCGAGGTCGCCGCTCAACGTTCGCCAAGTCGGAACCATCGAACGCGACGACTATGTGATCGAAAAGATCATCTTCGAGAGCCGTCCCCAGCATTTCGTCACGGCCAACGCCTACCGGCCGAAGAACCCGAGCGGCAAGCTCCCGGCGGTGGTTGTGCCGTGCGGCCACACCAACGAAGGCAAGGCGGGCGAGACCTACCAGCGCTTCTGCATCCTACTGGCGCGCCACGGCTTCCTGGCTTTGATCCATGACCCGGCGGGACAGGGCGAGCGCATGGAGTTTTGGGACCGCGAAAAGCAAGCCTCCGCGGTGGGCGGCGGAACGCGCGAGCATCGCGTGCTGGGCCATCAGAGCCTGCTGGTGGGCCTGAACCTGATGGGCTACCGCGTCTGGGACACCTCCCGCGCGATCGACTACCTGGAGCAACGGCCCGACGTGAACGCCTCGCGCATCGCCATGGGCGGCAACTCCGGCGGCGGCATGGAGACCTTGCAGTACATGGCCTTTGACGACCGCATCCAGGCCGCCTTCCCCAGTTGCGCCGTCGCCAGCTTTCCCGCCAAAACGCGCGCCTTGCTGATCGCCGACCCCGAGCAAATTCTCTACGGTACGCTACGCGCCGGCATCGACCACGCCGAGCTGCTGGCCGCCTTCGCGCCCAAGCCGTTGGCGATCGGCTCAGCCATCCAGGACTACGTGCCGATCGAGGCCGCGCGGGCCACCTTCCGCGAGGTGCAACGCATCTATCTCATCGCCGGCGCCGAGGATCATCTGACGATGATCGAGGCCGACGGCAAACACGGCCTGAGCGAGAAGTTGCGTGTCGGGGCCGTTGATTGGTTTTCCCGTTGGCTCAACGACGTAAGCCGTGACGTGGTGGAACGTCCGGCGACGATCTCCACGCCAAAAGAGCTGCAATGCTCGGAATCCGGCCAGGTGTCCGTGTCGCTGGGGGGCAAATCCGTCGCCGACCTGAACCGGCAGAGGGCCGCCACGATCGCACCCAGGCTCGAGGTTCCATCGGCGGGGAACTTTGCCAACTACCGCGTCGGGGTGCAGCAGGCGATCCAGCGGGTGGCCAAGGTCGGAGTCTTCAAGCCCGAGCGGGGCATCATTCTGACCGACCGCGCGCTGGAGCCCCATGCCTATCCCAAAGGCATGGTAATTGTAGTGGCGGATCAGGGCCGCGACGATCCGGTCGTTCAGCGCGCAGTGATTGACCCCATACTCAATGCCGGTCACGAAGTCCTGGCCCTTGACCTGCGCGGCTGGGGAGATAGCCGTCCCGTGGCCAACGTCGAAGTCGGCTTTGACTGGCAGGACTTCTTCGCTTACCGCTCGCTGGAGATCGGCCGGCCGCTGCTGGGACAGCGAGTCAAGGACCTCGTCGCGCTCAATCCCAGTCGCACCCACCGGCGCTCCTGGACGCTAGTCGGCGTCGGCCCCGAAGCCTCGCTCGTGGCCGCCCACGCCGCCGTGCTCGACGCCCGCGTGGAGCGACTGATCTCGATCGGCGCGCCGGTTTCCTTCCGGGCGCTGGTCGACGAGCCGATCGCCGTCCAGCCGGTGAGCTCTTACCTGCCTGGCGTCGTCGGCGAATACGAGGTGCGCGACCTATACGCGGCATGCGCGCCGCGGCCCGTGCTGATCCTCAACCCCGAGGATTCGCTCGGTTTTCCCGTGGAAGAGCCTCGAGCCTGGGAGGAGTACGACTGGGCGGCGCAAGCCTACGAGGCCATCGACGCCACCGGTAAGCTGGAGATGCGCAGCGGCCTCCAACCGAAAGTGATCCGTCAGCTTGTAACAGACTGGCTGAGCCGGTAGTCTTTGGGTTGCACGCCGGTTGTTCGCCGGGGCCAGTGGTCCGCCGCGAGCCGACCCAGCCATCATGACTTCCGCCTCCGACCTCTACATCGTCCTACTAAGCATCCACGGGCTGATCCGCGGGGAGGACCTTGAGCTCGGCCGAGACTCCGACACCGGCGGCCAGACCAAATACGTTGTGGAGCTCGCCCGCGCCCTGGCCGCCCAGCCGGAGGTGGGCCGGGTGGACCTGTTGACGCGACTGATCGAGGACCCCAACGTCTCCGCTGACTACGCCCGGCCCGAAGAGCCAATCGCCGACAACGCCTCCATCGTGCGCATCCCCTTCGGGCCCAAGAAATACCTCCGCAAGGAGCTGCTGTGGCCGCACATGAGCTCGTTCGTGGACGGCGCCTTGCAGCGCTTCTCACGGGTTGAAAAAGCGCCGGATCTGATCCACGCTCATTACGCCGACGCCGGCGCGGTCGGCGCCGACCTGGCGGCGCTGCTGAGCGTGCCACTGGTCTTTACCGGGCACTCGCTGGGCCACGAAAAGCACCGGCGCCTGCTCGACAGCGGCATGAAGCCCGAACGCATCGAGTCGCGGTTTCGTATTACCACGCGGATCGACGCCGAAGAGCGGGCGCTCTCCAACGCCGCGCTCGTCATCGCCAGCACCAGCCAGGAAGCCGCTGAGCAGTACGCCCGCTACGACCACTACCGCAAGACGCGCACGGCCGTCATTCCGCCAGGCGTCGATCTGAACCGCTTCCACCCGCCCAAGCGCTTTGAGCCGCAGGCGCCGATCGAGCAGCGCATCACGCGCTTCCTCGAGCATCCCGAAAAGCCCTGGATCTTGGCCATCGCGCGGCCCGACGAGCGCAAGAACTTCCCCGCCCTCATCGACGCCTACGGCGGTTCGCCCGAGCTCCAAAAAATCGCCAATCTCGTCCTGATTCCCGGCAACCGCGACGACATCGCCGAAATGGAGGACGGCCCACGCGGCGTGCTGCAAGACATCCTGCTGCGCATTGACCGCTACAACATTTACGGCAAGGTCGCTTACCCGAAAAAGCACGAGCCCGACGAGGCGGCGCTCATCTACCGGCTGGCCGCCAAGCGGCGCGGAATCTTCGTCAACCCGGCCTGGACCGAGCCGTTCGGGCTGACGCTGCTCGAAGCCGCGGCCAGCGGCCTGCCTCTGGCGGCCACCGACGACGGCGGGCCGCGCGACATCCTGGGTCAGTGCAAAAACGGCTACTTGATCGATCCTTTCGATCCCCCCAAGCTGGCCGAGGTCCTGCTCGAAATGCTCTCGGACCCACAACGCTGGAAGCGCTGGAGCCGTTCAGGGCTGCGCGAAGTCGATCGTCACTACACTTGGCAAGGACACGCCCAGCGCTACCTGCGCGAGGCGCGCAAGATCCTCGGCCGGCCTCAGCGCCGGAAACAAAAAGTGGATAAGACCCGTCTCCCCGCCGTGGATCGCATCCTGGTTACCGACATCGACAACACGCTGCTGGGCGATACCGACGGGCTAGCCGCATTCGCGCGCAATCTGCGAGAGGCCGGGGACTCGACGGCGTTCGCCGTGGCCACCGGCCGACGGCTACAAAGCGCCATCGACGCCCTGCAGGAATTTGGCGCGCCGCGGCCTGATTTTTGGATCACCTCCGTCGGCAGCCAGATCCACTACAGCCCGGACTTCGCCGAGGACAAAGAGTGGCTGCGCAACATCGATTGGCGCTGGGACGCCGCGCTGGTGCGCCGGACGCTGCTCGACTTGCCCGGTCTGGAACTCCAGGACGAAATCGATCAAGGTCCCCGCAAGGTGAGCTTCTTCATCGATCCGGCCAAGGCGCCGCCAATGCGCCAGATCGAGCGCCTCCTGGGCAAGGCCGGGGTTCGCGGCAAAACTATCTTTTCCCACGGCCAGTTTCTCGACATCCTGCCCGTGCGCGCCTCCAAGGGCCTGGCCGTGCGCTTCGTGGCCCATCGCTGGGGCGTGCCCATGCAGCGCGTGCTGGTGGCCGGCGATTCCGGCAACGACGAGGAGATGCTTTCCGGCCGCAGCCTGGGCGTGGTCGTCGCCAACTACAGCGACGAGCTCGAAGTGCTGCGCTCCGCCGACGATGTGTATTTCGCCGAGCGCGAGTACGCCTGGGGAATTCTGGAGGGCGTCGAACGCTACGACTTCTTCGGCGAGATCCGCCGGCCCTAAACCGCAACTGACCAGAAATCCTGAGCTCACACCGAAACGATGATCCAAAACCTGAAAACCTCCATCTCCGAAGCCCCCGAGACCGTCCGGGCGCTCTGCCAACGCCTGCTGGCGCTGGGGAAGACCTTTCTCCTCAGATCGGAGGTCTGGGATGAGTTTCAGGCTTTCGCCCGCGAAGGGGAATCGCAGGCGACGCGCGACAGCTCGCTGGGGCGCTTCTTCTTCTCCGTGCAGGAGGCCGCCCACGACGGCCGTTCGTTGACTTTCGCCCTCCGCCCCCACGTCGGCCGTTGGCTGTACGTCCGGCTTGACTCCGAAACTCTTCAGGCGGAGACTCTCAACGTCTCGGAGTATCTTGCCTTCAAGGAGCGGTTGGTCGGGGCGAACAGCGACCGCATGCTGGAGCTCGATATCGCACCGTTCCAGAGGGGTTTTCCTAAGTTGCAAGAGACGCGTTCGATCGGCCGGGGCGTGGAATTCCTGAACCGCAAGCTCTCCAGCCAGCTCTTCTACGACATCGAGAAAGGCGACCGCAAGCTGCTGGAGTTTCTGCGCGCCCACACCGAGGGCGGCAAGCAGCTCATGATTAACGGCCGACTGGAGGACGTGGCCGGACTGCGGCAGGCTTTGCGCTCGGCCGTGGAGATCCTGGACCCGCTGGCGCCGGAAACCCCTTGGGCCGAATTTGCCAAGCCGCTGGCCGAAATCGGCCTGGAGCCCGGCTGGGGCGCGACCGCGGCCAGGGCGGGCGATACGATCGAGTTGCTCTCGGACCTGCTCGAAGCTCCCGAGCCGGGCATCCTGGAGCGCTTCCTCAGCCGCATTCCGATGATCTTCTCGATCGCCATCCTATCGCCGCACGGCTATTTCGGTCAGCGCGACGTGCTGGGCCGCCCCGACACCGGCGGCCAAGTCGTCTACATCCTCGATCAGGTCAAGGCGCTGGAAAAGGAGATGCGCCGGCGCGTGGCCGAACAAGGGCTCGACATCCAGCCGCGCATCGTAATCGTCACCCGCCTGCTGCCCGAAGCCGACGGCACTACCTGCGACCAGCGCATCGAGCCCGTGGAGGGGACGGACAACGTCATCATCCTGCGCGTGCCGTTCCGCGAGAAGTCCGGCGAGGTCACGCCCCAGTGGATCTCCCGCTTTGAGATTTGGCCCTACTTGGAGCGTTTCGCCGACGACGTGGAGAGCGAGCTGCTCGATGAGCTCGGCGCCCGTCCGGACCTGATCGTTGGCAACTACTCCGACGGCAATCTGGTGGCGACCCTGCTGGCGCAGAAGCTGGGCGTGACGCAGTGCAACATCGCCCATGCGCTGGAGAAGACGAAGTACCTCTACTCGGACCTCTACTGGCGCGAGAACGACGCGCAGTATCATTTTTCCGCACAGTTCACCGCCGACTTGATCGCGATGAACGCCGCCGACTTTATCATCACCAGCACCTATCAAGAGATCGCCGGGACCACCGACACGATCGGCCAGTACGAGAGCTACTCGTCGTTCCCGATGCCCGACCTCTACCGCGTGGTGGCCGGCGTGGATGTCTTCGACCCTAAGTTCAATATCGTCTCGCCCGGCGCCGACGCCGACGTCTATTTCCCCTACACCCAATCCGGACGCCGCCACGAGGCGCTGTGGCCGGAGATCGACGACCTGATCGACGGCGAGCCGCGCGACTCCATCCGCGGAAACCTCGACAACCCTGAGAAGCCTCTGCTCTTTACCATGGCGCGGCTGGACCGCATCAAGAACATCGCGGGGATGGTCGAGTGGTACGGCCAAAACGAGCGGCTGCGCGAGGCCGCGAACCTGCTGCTGATCGCCGGATCGGTCCATGCGTCCGAATCGAACGATAAGGAGGAGCAGGAGCAGATCGGCCGCATGCACGAGCTGTTTGACCACTACCACCTCGACACGCAGGTGCGTTGGATCGGCGCCCGACTCGACAAGAAACTCTCCGGAGAGCTTTACCGCCGGGTCGCCGACCGCGGCGGGGCCTTTGTGCAACCGGCGCTGTTTGAGGCCTTTGGGCTGACCGTCATTGAGGCGATGGTCTCCGGGCTGCCGACGTTCGCGACGCGCTATGGCGGACCGCTGGAGATCGTGCAGCACGGCGTGTCGGGCTTCCATATCGACCCCAATCACGGCGAGCAGGCGGCTGACCTGATGGCGGACTTCTTCGAGCAGGCCGCCGCCGACCCCAGCTACTGGCGTACGATCTCCGACGGCTCGGTCCAGCGCGTGCTGGCCCGCTACACCTGGACGCTCTATGCCGAGCGCATGATGACGCTGTCGCGGATCTACGGCTTCTGGAAGCACGTGACCAACCTGGAACGCGCCGAGACGCGGCGCTATTTGGAGATGTTCTACAAGCTCCAACTCCGGCCCCTAGCCGAAGCGATGGCCGATTAGCGAACAAGTCCTGTTAAACTTTGCGTCGGAACAGCCATGTCACACCTCCATCGCCGCCACTTCCTTCGCCTTGCCGCCGGAGCCGCCGCGGCTCTCCCCTTCGGATGCGGCTCCGGCTCAACGCCCGAGCCGGAAGCCGACACACGGCCCAACGTCGTGCTCGTCATGGCCGACGACATGGGGTTTTCCGACATCGGCCCCTACGGCGGCGAGATCCCGACGCCGACGCTCGAAAAGCTGGCCGCCAATGGCGTCTGCTTCCGGCAGTTCTACAACGCCGCCCGCTGCTGCCCCACGCGGGCGTCGCTGATGACAGGTCTCTATCCGCACCAGGCCGGCGTGGGCCACATGATGGGCGACTACGGCCTGCCCGCCTACCAGGGCGACCTGAACAAGCAGTGCGCCACCATCGCCGAGGTGTTGCGCCCGGCGGGCTATACCACGCTGATGTCGGGCAAGTGGCACGTCACGCCCGACGAGAAGCCGGAAAAGGACAATTGGCCGTTGCAACGCGGCTTTGATCGTTTCTACGGCACCATCCTCGGCGCCGGGAGCTTCTATGATCCGGCCACGTTGTCGATGGGCAACGACCCGGCCTCGGCCGAGGACCCGGAGTTCTACTACACCAACGCCATCGGCGATCACGCCGCGCGCTTCATCGAAGAGGCGCCGAAGGAGAAGCCCTTCTTCCTGTACATGCCGTTCACGGCGCCGCACTGGCCGATGCACGCCCCCGAGGCCGATGTGGCGCGCCACAAGGGGCGTTACGACGAGGGTTGGGACGCGGTTCGGAACGACCGCTACCAGCGCATGGTCGCCGACGGGATCATCAACCCGCAGTGGAAGCTGGCGCCGCGCGACGTGGAGGCGCCTCCGTGGGCCGACGCACCGAACAAGGAGTGGGAAGCCCGCCGCATGGAGGTCTATGCGGCCATGGTGGAGATTTTGGACCGCAACATCGGCAAGGTGGTCGACAAGCTCGCCGAGATCGGGCGGCTGGACAATACGCTGATCCTTTTCCTGGCAGACAACGGCGGTTGCGCCGAGCGCATCGCCCCCGTCAGCGCCCCCCGACCCAACTGGTACAACGCCACCACGCGCGCGGGCAAGCCGGTCCAGCGGGGAGACGACCCGGCTGTGATGCCCGGCCCCGAGAACACCTACCAGGGTTACGGGTTACCGTGGGCCAACGCCTCGAACACCCCGTTCCGCTACTACAAACACTGGACGCATGAGGGCGGTATTTCCAGCCCGCTGATCGCCCATTGGCCCGCCGGCGTCACCTCGCCGGGGACTTGGACTGACGAGATCGGCCACCTGATCGACGTCATGGCCACCTGCGTCGACCTGGGCCGCGCCGAGTACCCGACCCAGCTCAACGGCCAACCAATCACGCCGTACGAGGGCCGCAGCCTGGCGCCGATCCTCCGCGGCGAAGCGCCCGCAGAGCGCGAGGCGATCTACTGGGAGCACGAAGGCAACCGCGCCATACGACAGGGCAAGTGGAAGCTCGTCTCCAAGTGGAGCCCGCCGGAAGATAACCGCTGGGAGCTCTTCGACATGGAGGCTGATCGCACCGAGCTCAACGACCTCTCCGCGGCCATGCCGGAAGAGGTCGAACGGTTGAGCGCAATGTGGCGGAGCTGGGGTGACCGCGTCGGCGTGGCGGAATGGAAGAGCTGGGAGAAGAGCTGAGCCGGCTTGGTGTGGGGCCCTTTGTGGCGCACGGCTGCGCCGTGCAGTCGGGCCTTCGGCCCGACAAGTTACTTCGCGGGGCGCAGCCCCGCGTGCACGGCATAGCCGTGCGCCACAAAAGCTCAGATTTTGGAGGCCGTGGGGCTCGACTTGCGGTTTGGGATCGACCGGGGCGCGCGGGGCTCATCGCGGAAAAAAAATGCCCGGAAATAGTCGTACATGGACAAAACCGTCAGCACCACCACCGCGCTGAGCGCCAAGTACGCCAACTGCTCCAGGAGCGGATCCTCAGGGACGATCAAAAAGAACGACACGCAGACGACCTGCGCCCACATCTTCGCTTTGCCCAGCCAGCTCGCCGAGATCGTAATGCCCTCGGCAAGCGCAACGTAGCGCAGTCCCGATACCGCGAACTCGCGTCCGACGATCAGAACCACCACCCAGGCTTCCACCCGGCCAAGCTCGACCAGCGAGATGAAGGCGGCTGAAATCAAGAGCTTGTCGGCGATGGGGTCCAGCAATTGGCCGATCTGGGTGACCTGCCGACGCCGCCGCGCGATGTAGCCGTCCAGCCAATCCGTCAGCGCCGCGGACAGAAAGATCAGCAACGCTACCCGCTCCTGGTTGAGGGACATAACCCCCAGATCGAACGAGAACCGACCGCTCAGCATCGCGGCCAACAGCAGCGGAACCAGAAATATTCTGGAAATCGTTAACGCGTTTGGCAGATTCATCCGCGGTCGGTCACAAGCCGGCGTCGTATGGAGCGCTTCCGTTAGCCTACTACACAACACCCAACCCGTCCCATGCGTTGCTACGCGGGCCACCTTGGGCTAGCCTTAGTCTTTCCAGTGCAAGAGCTATCGACGGTTCAACAACGCATGCGCCAGGACTGGGACCGTCGAGCCCAGGACGACGCGTCCTACTACGTCGCCTTCGGCCGCCGACGGCAGTCGCGCGAGGAGTTTTTTGCCTCCGCCGCCGATGTGTTGCGGACTCTTCGGGCGGAGTTTCCGCGCCTGCCCGACGTTCCCGCCCGCCTGCGCGCGCTGGAGATCGGCTGCGGCCCGGGCCGTCTGCTGCTGCCGCTGAGCGAGGACTTTCTTCAGGTGGACGGCGTTGACGTCTCGTCGGGAATGATCGAGCTCGCGCGCCGCAACCTCGCCGAAAGGCCCAACGCCCATGCCCACGTCGCTTCGGGCTCTGACTTGGCCGGCTTCGAGGACGCCTCCATCGGATTCGTTTACTCCTACGCTGTCTTTCAGCACATTCCAGCGCACGAGGTCGTCTGGTCTTACCTGCGCGAAGCGGTGCGCACGCTGCGGCCGGGCGGCGTGCTGAAGTGTCAGGTGAGCGCACTGCCCCAGGCCGGCGTCCCGAATGTGGAGCCGGTAGCGGGTTGGTCCTTGCGCGCCGGGGCGCCCCCGCGCCCAACGGTCCAGCAGGCGGCGCCTGACACCTGGAGCGGCGTCAGCTTTCGCGCGGAGGAGCTTGCCTCGTTCTGCCAGGAGCAGGACATGCAACTGCTCGCCTTGGAGGGCTTCGACACACAGTATCTTTGGATGACGGCGCGCAAAGGGCGTCCGGCGCCCGGCGATTCGCCGAATTGCAGACTGGCCGGAGGCGCCAACACCTTCACCAGCGACCGCCTGATCCCGCGGGCCGGCCGCTTCGCCGGCGCCTCGCTGTGGGTCGTGGATCTGCCCGCTCATGCGGATCTAAACAACCTGCGGGTCGATATCGACGGCGTCTTGACCGCGCCCTGCTTCGTCTCCCGGCGCACGGACGTCGGCTCCGCGCAAGTGAACGTCTTTCTATCGCCGGGGACCCGCACGGGCGCAGTGCCGGCCCGGCTCGTACTTGACGGAAAACCGTTGACCAAGCCCATCGCTCTGCGCATCACGCCGCCGGCGCCGATGGTCCCGCGGTTGGCGAGCGTCACCGACGGCGTCAACCTGCTGTCGGGCGATTCGATCGAAAACCGTTCGCTGAAAGTCAGCGTCGAGGAGGCCCCGTTCGATGATGCGGCCGCCCTGGCGCGGGTCTTCGAGGCGACGCTGGACGACCGCCCGCTGCTCGTCGAAGACGTTTTCCTGGTCGATCCTCTGGCCCGGCGCTTCGAAATCAACCTGCGCGTTCCGGACGAGATTCCGGGCGGCCCGTACAATCTATACTGCCGAGTCGGCGCCCGCAAGCTGCCGCATGTAGGCTTGCAGTTGGCGCCATGACAGCCACTGGAGCGGCGGGCCTGGAGCTCATGGTTCAGGCGGCCGAGCGACTGCGCGACCTGCGGTTGACGACGCCGTGGGCGATCACGCCGCCAATGCCGCCGGCTGTCGCGGCGGCGCTTTCGGGGACTCTGGGGGTCGAAGCCGACACAGCCCTGCTGCTGGCAGTGCTGCTACTCTGCTTGGGCGGATCGGCGGCGATCTTTGGGTTGGTGTGGCGAGACCCCGGCGATGCGCCGCCGTGGCAGGCGGCGTTGGTGGCGGCGTTGCTGCCGTCGCGCTTTCTGTCCCTGTTCGTGACGGGTGAACCGGAAACGGCGATGTTTTGGGCGCTGTTGCCCGTAACGGCATTGGCCGGGGCATGGCTATGGGAGCGTCCCGGCTGGAGAACCGGCATCGTCTTCCTCATGGCGATAGCGGCGTCGATCGGCTGCCGCTCGCTGCGGATCACACCGATGGACTTTTTGGCGGCGGTTGAGCTGGCCGCGCTGGCCGCGCTGATCTGGCTGCCGGGCGGACGCGACCGGGAACGCATGGCGTTGGCCGGACTCGGAGCGGTTGTGGGCGTCGTCTCGATTGTCTTGGCGGACCTGCGCCCGCGCGATAGGGAACGGACTTTCGCCTCGATCGCCCTCGACCTGGAGTTCGACGCCCGCCGCCGCGCCGGCGCCGCCCTGGTGGCGGCCCCCAATCGCCCGGAGGAGTCGCTGCTTTGGCTCCGCGCGCTCGCCGTTTCATCGGTGATGGCGCCGAGCCGTGGCAAGCTCCACGGCCTGCTGGACTGTCTGGAGGTCGTGGGCGAGGATTGCCGCTTCGGGCTCACGCAGAACACCGCCGAAGCCGTCATCGTCTCGCGTTTAGGTTTCGACGAGCTTGGGCCGGTGCGCGGCCCCTTGGATGTGGAGCGGCTGGAGCGCTATCTGACCTGGGCCGGCCGGCCCGAGTCCCTCAACGTGATGCGGCCTTCGCCCGGACGCCTGGACATTCGAGCCGATTTGGGATCAGGTTCGGCTATCTTGCTAAGAACCGACTACAACGCCGCTTGGCGCGTCTATCCGCCCGCCGTCCAGGTCCGCGAGGACCCGATCGGCTATATCTTGCTGGACACGGCCGCCCTGGAGCCCGGCCCGGTGCGAATCACCCTCGACTCGGGGGCGTCGCTGCACTCGCTGCTGTGGCCGCCCCGGCTCGACCGCAGACCGATTGACACCGGCGAGATGCCGATCATCCAACCCGAAGGCGTCGTCGACGCTTCGACCTTCGCCGGACCGCCGTTCTCGCCGCGGGCCGCGCTTAGCATTTTCGGCAGCCGTTTTGCCGACGGCGGCAACGCCGTCTCGGTCGGCGGGCTGGCGGTCCATGTGCTCTTCGAGTCCCCCACCCAAATCAACATCCAGTTGCCGGAGAGCCTGCCGGCGGGACCGCACGATCTGGTTGTCTCCGCCGCGGGCCGCCGAACCGAGCCGTACCCGATCGAGGTTTCTCCATGAGGGCCGCGCTGCTGCTGGCTTTGGCCGTTTGCTGCCCGTTGGCGGGGCAGAGCGCGGCGGATCGGGTGGGCTTCTATCAGTGGGTCGGGGTCGCGCCGCCGGGCGAGGCGGACCTGCTTACCGCCGCTCGGGAGCGCTCGGCCCGGCTGGGGCTGGGGGTCTTTCGGTTGTACGTGGGGGCGCGTTTCGACTACCGCGAGCCCTACCTGTCGCGGCGACGCTTCGAGGGTGAGCTGCGCGAGGGCGTCACGCCGGCCGCGATCCTGCAGATCCCCCGCTATGCGGCCGTCCTGGACGACCCTCGCCTGTCCACCATCGTTCTCACCGTCTACGAAACCCGAGACTACGGCGGCGGACCGGATGACATCAACCTGCTACGCCCATGGACCGCCGTTGAATCAGCGCTGGAGCGGAATGAGATCGGCGAGCTCTGCGAGCTGCTCTACAAACGCTGGGGCCATCTGCCCAAGACCGTGATCCTGACCAACCATGAGGCCGACGAGAAGCTCATGGAGATCTTGCAGCACACCGGCGGCGACATCGATCTGGCGCGCAACAACATCGTCGAGTGGACCCGCGCCCGCCAAGCAGCCCTCGAACGGGCGCGCGCCCGGTACGCGGAGAAAGCCCTGAAGATATACACCGCCTTCGAGATCTCGGTTGTCCACCTGCGCGTCGCCCGCACCGCCGGGCGCTACCAAAAAACCAACATCGCGTCCGGCTATACGGCTCTTGAGGAGATCGTCCCGCACATCCAGACCGACCTGATCTCATACTCGGCCTACGAGTCGGTCAATTCGCCCTACCAGACCCGCGAGCCCGACGCGCCCGAGGAGATCGCCGACCAGCTGCGGCGCGACCTTGACAAGATCCGCAACGCCGCGCGGGCGTCGATCTCCTCGGCCGGGCGTCGCCGCTTCGGCGACAACTTCGTCTTCATCGGAGAGCTTGGCTTTCCAAGGGAGAAATTTGAGCCGCTGCCCTCCGGAGGCGTGTTGCCGCGCCTGAAAATAGCCATAGAGACCGCTCTGGATTGGGGCGCGCCCTACGTTATCCTCTGGCAGACATTTGACGCGCCACGCCTCGGCGCGGAAGGATGGGGGTACGGCGCGTTTGATTCACAGGGGGACGCGCCGCCGCTCCATCCCATTGAGCCGGGCTGCGCATCCATCGCCGGATGTCTGCCAATTTGGCTCAATCGGTAATTTTCGCTCTCGGCAGCCCTGTTTTTCATTGCGCTCTCACCCCTTAGGACGGTACAAGTTTGCTCATGTCGCGCGCGCGGTCGAATGTTGATCTCAAGCTCCATCGGTTCCCCCACAATCCCGACTTCGACCGGCTGATTGACGAACGCTTGCTGGACAGGGTCCGCGACATCGACGCCCAGGCCCACCAACAGGGCCTGGGAGCGCTGGACGCGAACGATCCTCTGGTCCGCATCGGCATGGAGATCGACGGCGCCGGGAAAGTCACGAAGAACGGCTACGGGGTCTTCAACCTCGCTTGGCAGGCGGCGGAAAAGGGTTCCGAATGGGCCAAGCAGATCAGCGGCGAAGTCGAGGCGGCTCGCGAGGCGATCCGGCAAGCGCACGGCGTCTCGCTCAAGTACCTGATCTGGGCCGGCATGGGCGGCTCAGCCGAAGACAAGGCGTTCTACCTCGGCGCCGGGCTGACCCGCCGGCGGGTGCGGGTCTTCATCCTCGATTCGACCGACCCGCGCAAGCTCACCGCCATCCTGGAGCAGATTGAAGCCGCCGAAAAGGCGCCGCTCAAGCAAGCGCTCAAGCGCTGCCTGGTCGTGGGCATGGCGATGGGCATGACCTCGTTTGAGCCGGTGGTGAACCTGGAGAAACTGGACGCGCTCTACGCCAAGCTGCGCGTGCCCAGTCAAGCGAATTTCCTGTACATGACCTTGCCGGATTCCATTCTGGATCAGTTCGGCAAGACGCGGGGCTACCGGCGCGTCGAGCTCCAACCCGACAACGGCAACTCCACCGCCGGCCGCCACAGCGGACCGCTTACCCGCGGCAGCTTGTATCCGCTGGCGCTCAACGGCGTCAATCTGGAACGCTGGTTCGCCGCCACGCAGCTCACTGGCAACGAGATCCACAAGGCTTTTGAGCTGGCCGGCTTTATCCAGGCCAACGCCCGCGAAGGACGCGACAAGGTCACCCTGCAATTGCCGGCCGCCTGGCGCGGCGGCGCGGTCTGGACCAAGCAGGATTTCGAGGAGAGCCTGGGCAAGAGCGAGCGGATCGGCATCAAGGTCGTAGTTGGCGAGAAGAGCAAGCTCGTCAACTACTACAAGCCCAAGTCCCCCAAGCAAGACCGCTGCTTCGTCTTCGTGGAGAGCGACCATAGCCGCAACCCGGACCCGCATAAAGTCGCCGCGCTGCGCCGCGCCGGCTACCCCACCGCCGTGCTCTGGGTGGGAGGCGAATACCCGATCGCCCGCTACATGCAGCTCATCCACTACGTGGTTTTCGCGCTGGGCTACCTACGCGAGATGAACTTCGTTACCCAGCCCGGCGTCGAGCTCTATAAGGACTACGCCAAGAAATTCCACGAAGATGGCTTGGCGAAGGGCGGGGTCGAGAAATCCACTGCCTGGAAAGACGCCATGCGTTCCAAGAAGCGTCTGAAGTGGCGCGGCGGCCTGACGCTGAGCTTCGACCACCTAGCCGAGCTTGGTCTGCTGGAGCCCGGCGACCTTGACGCCGAGCACGGCAACGCGCCGGCGGTTCTGGCGACGGTGTTGCAGCGGCTGCACCAGCAGGGCCGTTGCAGCTACGGCGAGCTCACCTTCTTCGGCGACACACGCTATGACGAAGCCGGCCGCAAGGTTCTGCGCGCATTGGACGCCTCCGGCGACTCGATGTTCCGGTCGCGGCTAAAGATGCCGGTCGACGTCTACGAGGGGCCGGCGATGAACCACTCCTACCATGAGATGATCATCGGATTCGGCGGCGGCTTCTCCCTGGCGGCGATCTCCGAAAAGCAAGGCTCGCTGGCCAAGGTCGGCTACAAGGCGGACTACCATCGCGCCCAGTGGCTGGCCACGCAGCGGGCGCTGGCTGATCGCGGCCGGGCCGTCTGCGGCGTCACTTTGCCGGATCTGAGCGACCCGTCGATCCTGGCGTTGCGCGAGCTATTCTCCGACGTGGCCCGGCGCCTGCGCCGCCCCAGGGACTGATGGACGAACATGGCCCGTATTCGCACCAAACCTCGAAAGAAAGTTGAAAGACCACGCGGCGCGCTGTTCGGTTGCATCCTGCTGGTGCTGCTCGGCATCGCCTTCGCCACCTGGATCTTCTTCGTCGCGCTGAATCCGAAATAATAAGGACCCCTTATGACTCCCCTGCCCCGTTCCGACGGCCGCGCGGCCGACGCCTTGCGCCCGCTCACCATCACTCCCGGCTTTCTGCCGCAAGCCGAAGGCTCGGCCCTGATCGAGACCGGTCACACCAAGGTCATCTGCACCGCCTCGGTGGAGGATTCCGTGCCCGGCTTCCGGCGCGGCTCCGGGCTGGGCTGGGTGACGGCCGAGTACGCCATGCTGCCGCGCGCCACCTCCACGCGCACCAACCGCGAGGTCAACCGCGGTCGGCCCAGCGGTCGCACCTCGGAGATCCAGCGCCTGATCGGCCGATCGCTGCGCGCCGCCATCGACCTCAAGAAGCTCGGCGAGCGCTCCATCCTGATCGACTGCGACGTGTTGCAGGCCGACGGCGGCACCCGCACGGCCGCCATCAGCGGCGCCTGGGTGGCGCTGGCGCTGGCCGTGCGCCGGATGCGCGAGTACGAAATGCTCAAGGTCGATCCGCTGGTCCGGCAGATCGCCGCCGTCAGCGTCGGCGTGGTCGACAAGACGCCGATGCTTGACCTCTGTTACGAGGAAGATTCCGCCGCCGAAGTGGACATGAACGTGGTGATGACGTCCGAGGACGAGTTCATCGAGGTGCAGTCCACCGCCGAGCAGGCGCCGTTCAACGAC
>CAYOPA010000001.1:234-42746 GCA_964405625.1 uncultured Bryobacterales bacterium | reverse complement strand
TTGGTCGCCGGTCAAAATGAGGCGCTCGCGCGTTGAAGACGACGCTGTGGTGCGCCACCGGCAACCCCGGCAAGCTGCGCGAGTTTCAACAGGCCGCCGGCGCGGCGTTTGACCTGCGGCCGTTCGGGCCGTTCGACTGCCCCGAGACGGGATCAACGTTTGAGGCCAACGCCGTCCAGAAGGCGCGCTGCTATGCGCGCGCTTTGGGCGACCCGGAAGCCTTGCTGTTCGCCGACGACTCCGGGCTGGAAGTTGACGCGCTGGGCGGCGCCCCGGGCGTCCACTCGGCGCGCTTCGCCGGACTTGGAGCCGACGACGCAGCCAACAACGCGCTGCTGCTGCAAAAGCTGGCCGGAGCGCCCGCCGCGGGACGCTCCGCCCGCTACGTCTGCGTGATCGCGTTGCTGCGCGGCGAGCGCCTGTTGGGGACGTTTCGAGGCGAAGCCGAAGGGCTGATCGTGGACGAGCCCAGGGGCTCCGGGGGCTTCGGGTACGACCCCTATTTCCACTTTCCCGAGCTCGGCGCGACCTTTGCCGAAACCCCGCCCGAGATCAAGTGGCTGCACAGCCATCGCGGTAAAGCCTTCCGTGCAATGCTGGGCGCGATTTTGAACGATCCGCCCAGGTCGCTATAATGGCGAACAGCAGCCGAAGGCCTTTGACGCAGATCGCTCCATCGATACTCGCCGCGGACTTCGCCCGCCTGGGCGAAGCTGTATCCGCCGTCGAAAGGGCGGGCGTGGAGATGCTGCACGTGGATGTGATGGACGGCCGATTTGTGCCGAACATCTCCATCGGCCTTCCCGTGGTGGAGTCCTTGCGCAAGGCGACCAAGCTACTGCTGGATTGCCACCTGATGATCGTGGAGCCGGACGCCTTCGTCGCTCCATTCGTGGAGGCCGGCGCGGGGATTGTGACGATTCATCAGGAAGCCTGTCCGCACCTGCACCGCTCGCTGCAGAACATTCGCTCCCAGGGGGTCGGCGCCGGGGTGGCGCTGAACCCGGCGACGCCGGTGAGCTCGCTGGAGCATGTGCTCGACCTGGTCGACTTGGTGCTGGTGATGAGCGTGAACCCAGGTTTCGGCGGTCAGCAGTTTCTGCCCTTGGCTTACGACAAGATCCGCGAGCTCGCGGATTTGCGCGAGCAGGGCGGATTCAAGTTCAAGATCGAGGTGGACGGCGGGGTCGGCGCCGACAACGCGGGCGCCCTCACGGCCGCCGGCGCCGATATCCTGGTAGCCGGTTCCAGCATTTTTGGAACCCCAGACCCGACCCGATCCGTAGTTGAATTGAAGAAGCTCGCCGATGAAGCGCGGTTGACGCGCGTCTGAAGGCTCACGAGGTCCATTGCAAAGTATGAGCTATCGTCACCTGTCTCTCGTCTTCGCCCTGGCGGCGCTGGTTGGTTGCGGCAAGACGCCGTATGACAACCCCATCGGCAACAACTCCGCCCAGCCCGACAAGGTGCTCTTCGACAAGGCCATCCTTGACATCGAGAAACATAAGTACGACGTCGGCCGCCTGACGCTCAACACGCTGATCAACACCTATCCCGACAGCGAGTATCTGGCCAAGGCCAAGCTCGCCATCGCCGATAGCTGGTATCGCGAGGGCACCCGGCACGCGCTGGCGCAGGCGGAGGCGGAGTACAAGGACTTCATCACCTTCTTCCCGACGATGGAGGAGGCGGCGGAGTCGCAGATGAAGGTTTGCGACATCCACTTCGAGCAGATGGTCAAGCCGGACCGTGACAACACCCACGCCGTGATGGCCGACCAGGAGTGCCGGCAGTTGCTAATGCAATGGCCGAACAGCGTCTTCGCCGAGCCGACCAAACAGCGGCTGCGGGAAGTTCAGGAGCTGCTGGCCGAAGGCGAGTACCGCGTCGGCTCGTTCTACACCGCCAAGGGCAGTTACCGCTCGGGCGCGAATCGCTTGCAGGCGATGTCAGATCACTATCCGCTGTTCAGCAGGAACGACGAAGCGTTGTGGGAGCTCGCCGTCACCTATGGCAAGATGGGCGAACAGTTCGAAGAGCAGATGATCGATTCCTACCAGCGCATCGTCCGGGACTACCCCTTGAGCCATTGGGCCGACGACGCCCGCGCCCGCCTGCAAGAGCTGAACGCCGAGATTCCCGCGACCAACCCGGTGGCCGCCGAGGTACAGCGCTACAACATGGCCCGCGCTGAAGAGAAAGGCGTTCTGAAAAAGTCGATCACGATTTTTGGCTCCAGCCCGGACCTGCGCATGGCCGCCAAAATGGGCGAGCCCACCATGACGACGCTGATGCCGAGCACGCCCGCCGGCATTCGTCCGACGGCGGAGGTCTCCGGAACCATGGCTCCGAGCGCCGAGGTTTCCGTCCAGCCGATCGGCGACAACAGCAAGCTCGACACCGAGCCGGACGCCCGCCGCAGCCAGCAGCCGGAGCAACCGCAGCCGGACCCGCGATAAGCCGATTTACCCCATTCCGTTTTCGCGGGTAATCGCGCTAAGATGAGAGGCCGCGACGCCCCCCCGGGTTGGTCGCGCAGCGCGCCGTGAGCCTCATTCTGATCGCCGACGATAACCCTCATGCGCATCGCATGGGCCGACAGATCCTTCAACAGGAGGGTCATGAGGTGCAGACCGCATCCAACGGCGACGAGGCGCTGGCTTATCTGGCGGAAAACCGCCCCGCGCTGGTCATGCTCGATACGCGAATGCCCGGTCCCAGCGGCTATGAGGTTTGCGCGTTCATCAGAGGCTCCGGCGAGCTAGCCGGGGTGAAAGTGGTGCTGCTGGCGGGCCCGCTGGAGCCGTTTGACCCGGCCCACGCCGCCCGCGTGGGCTCCGACGCGGTGCTGCACAAACCGCTGGACGCCTATTCGCTGATTGAAACGGTCCATTCGTTGATCGGCAAGCCGGGACCGGCGAACGATCGGATCGAGCACGGCGAGCCCATCCAGCCAGACGAGCCGCCCGTGATGGACGAGGCCGTGGCCCTGGCCGCGGAGGCGCCGACGCCGATCGCCGAAGCGCCCGCTGAAGTCCCCGCGGAGATTGCGGCCACGGAAGAACGGGAGCCCGCGCCTCCGGCCTCCGCCTCCGACGACCCGTTTGACGCGGCCTTCGACGAGCTGGTGCAGTCGGCCCTGGATAGCCCCGACAACGCGCCGAAGCTTGATCCGGCCGCCGTACGAGCCGCCGTGCTGGAGGTCCTTGAGTCCGCATTGCCCACGCTCGCCGACGCCGTCACCCAGCGCGTTCTCGAGCGTCACGAAACCGAAGAGACGGCGGCGCGCTAGTATCCTGTCTCTGAAGTCCGTGTATCAAGGAGCGAGTGAGAGGGGCCCGAGGAGCTCAAGCATGCAAGGCTTTTCGCGTCAGAGTCGCGCGGCAGGTATTAGCCCCGGGCTTCAGCCCGGGGTAAGAGGGCGTCGCGGTGTTCTCAGCTCCCCCGGGCTGAAGCCCGGGGCTAATACTGCACCGCCCCTTGTTTGTTTACAAACTTCAAAGACAGGACGCTAGGCGCTTGACCGCGCCGCCCAACTGGAATCCATGGCACAGAATTCATTCGACATCGTTTCCGAGCTCGAGCTCCCTGAGGTCAAGAACGCCGTCGTCCAGACCAACAAGGAGGTCGCGCAACGCTACGACCTCAAGGCGACCAATTCCGAGATCGAGCTCGACGAATCCACTCCCAAGCTGGTGATCCGCTCGCAGGACGAGTACACCGTCAAACAGGTTTACGAGGTCTTGCAAGAGCGGCTGGTACGGCGCAAGGTGCCGATCAAGGCGCTGACGCCCGGCAAGATTCAGCCGGCCTCCGGCGGCCGCGTCGTGCAGGAAATCTCGCTCCAGCAGGGCATCCCCACCGACAAGGCGAAAGAGATCGTTAAGTACATCAAGGACCTGAAGCTGAAGAAGGTGCAAGCCTCCATTCAAGGCGACCAGGTGCGCGTCACCGGCCCCAAGCTCGACGATTTGCAAGCCGTGATGGCCTCGCTGCGCGGCGCCGACCTCGACATCGACATGCAGTTCACTAACTATCGCTAGGTTCTGATGGCGAGGATTCTGGAAACCCTCTTCCTCGACGGCCCGGCAGGCCGCCTGGAGGCGCTGCACGAAGGGCCGGACGAGGATATTGAGATCGTGCGGGCCGCCGTGGTGTGCCATCCCCATCCGCTCTTCGGCGGCACGCTGCACAACAAGGTGGTCTTTCGGTTGGCCCGCGCCGCACGCAACGCGGGCAGCGTGGTGTTGCGCTTTAACTTTCGCGGCGTGGGCCAAAGCTCCGGCAAGCACGACGACGGACATGGCGAGCAGGACGACGTCCGCACGGCGGTGAGCTTCCTACGCGAGCGTTACCCTGACCTGCCGCTCCTGCTGGCCGGGTTCTCCTTCGGCGCCTCCATGAGCCTGCGCGTCGCCTGCGCCGACGCGGATATCGAGGCCGTGATCGCCGCCGGGACGCCGGTGAACCGCGCCACCTTCGGATTCTTGAACGAGTGCCCCACCCCGAAGCATTTCATCCACTCCACCAACGACGAGCACGGCTCGCGCGAGCGCATGGAAGAGGTGTTCGCGGCGGCGTCCGGACCGAAGCGCCTGGACTGGGTGGAGGCCAAGGACCACTTCTTCGTCGACGCCTTGGACGAATTTGAGCGCGCGGCGCAGCGCGCTTTCACGCAGTCCCCCCGGAACAAGAAAGGCTGAAAGAGGCTCAGACCAAGACGTCGGTCAGCTCGCCGGTGCTGTCCCCAAAGGACTCTTCGCGGGCGCCCAGCCGGTCGAGCAACGTCACGAACAGGTTTGACAACGGGACCTCTTCGCCAAAGCGCAGGTAGCGCCCGTGGTTGAAGCCCAGCGCCCGCCCGCCGGCCAGCGCCAGCGGGTAGTCCTCGTTCACATGGGTCTGGCTATTGCTGCTGCCGTAGAGCACCGCCGTCGAGTCCAGCAGCGAGCCGTCGCCGTCCGGCGTATCCCGCAGCCGCTGGATGAAGTAGGCGAGCTGCTCGGTCAGGAACATCGTCCAGCGTCCCAGCGGCTCGGCGCCGGCGTCGCCCTTGCGAGCGTCGTGCGCCAGCGTGTGCATGGTATCCGCCAGGCCCAGCAGTTGCGGGAACTTGCCGGCAATCGAGGTCGCCCCGTTCATGTTGCCGAGCTGGTAGGTGGCCAAGCGCGTCGAATCCGTCTGGAAGGCCAGATAGATCAGGTCGTACATCGTCCGGATCAGCTCGCGCGGCGTGGTGTCGTCGGCCTCCAGGTGAAGCCCGGAAGCGTCCACGGAGGGCTTGGGAACATCCAGCCAGCGTTCGGCGCGCTCCACACGCTGCTCAATCTGCCGCACCGAGCTCAGGTACTCATCGAGCTTTTGCTGATCGACTTTGCCCAGCCGGCCGCGCAACGCGTTGGATTGCTCCAAAACCAGATCCAACATACTGGCCGAGTTGTTGAGCTCCTGCCGCTGCGCCGCCATCGAGGCGGAATTCGCGCCGAACAGCCTCTCAAAGATCAGCCGCGGCTGGCGCTCGGCTGGGATCGGCTGACCAGTCCGACTAAACGACAGCGTGCTCGAACGGGTCGGCTCTCCCACGCCGCCGTCGGTCGAAATCACGAGCGACGAATAGCGCGTCTGCTCGCCAAAGCGTTGCGCCAGAACCTGATCGAGCGAAACCGTGTTATCCAGGTGGCCGGCTTTGAGCTCGGTGGAGGTCAGCCAGTTGTCAGCCGTGTCGTGCCCGCCCATCTTGCGGCCCTTGGGGTGCGACAGGCCGCCAAGTATCGTAAGATCCTGGCGCAGGGGCTCCAGCGCCTTCAGGCTCGGGCCGAATCGGAAATCGCGTCCCTGCCCCTGCGGGAACCAGTTCCACTGCGCCACCGGCGAATCCTCGCCGCGCGCCACGATGCCGTAGGGGAAGTAAATGGCGCAAAACCGCTTGGGCTGGACAGGCTTTGTTTCGCCCGCCATCGCTTCCAGGAACGGCAGCGCCAACGACACCCCGGTCCCATGCAGGAAGGTTCTACGATTCAGGGTCCACGACTTTGCCAAAACTCATCTGCTCCTAGCGCCCCCGGAAAGGCTCGCTGGTGGCAATCATTATAACCAGACCCCGCAATCGATACCCATCCGCAACAAACCGCGCCGTCAGCTCATCGACCGTTTCGTCGTCGGAAAACTCCAGCGACCGACCCAGCGCATACGTCAGCAGCTTGGCCGCCAGCGCGCGGGCAAACTCGCGGTCCTTGTGGGCGTGCAGGTAGTCCGCCAGCTCGCGCACGCCGTTGACGGGCTTGCCGTCCGGCAGCACCGTGGCCGCGTCGACGGGATGGCGCTCCTCGCGGTCGCCCGCTTGGCGCAGAATCGTCGCGCGAATCAAGCCCACGGCGTCCATCTCCTCCAGCGCGATGCCCCACGGATCGATGCCCTGGTGGCAATGGGCGCAAGCGGCGTTGTCGCGGTGCAGCTCCAACTGGCGCTTGAGCGGCAGCAAAGCGGCGTCTTCGCTGGAGTCCAGGTTTGGCACGGCCGGAGGCGGCGGCGCCGGCGGGTCGTTGAACAGCGCCCGGCGAATCCACACGCCGCGCTCGATCGGATGCGAGTCTTCCCCGGTCGAATTCGCCAGCAGGACGCTCCCCTGCCCCAACAAGCCCCCGGGCCTGTCGCCGGGCTTCAGCGACACCCGCTCAAACTCCCCGCCCCGAGGGCCTTTGACGCCGTAGTGGGCCGCCAGGGGTTGGTTGAGCATCGCAAAATCGGTCCGCAGGAAGCTCAGCGCGCTCAGGCCCTGGCGCAGGACCTCGCCAAAGAAATGCTGCGTCTCGCGCCGCATCTCCGCCTTGAGCGCTTCATCGAAGCTCGGATAGTAATTCGGGTTGACCGCGACGCGGTCCACGCCCGCCAAGTCCAGCCACTGATCGGCGAACTGCCTAATGAACGACCACGAGCGCGGATCGTCCAGCAGCCGTTCGGCCTCGGACGCCAGCGTCGCCGGGTCGCGCAGGCGTCCCTCGTCGGCCAACTTGCGCAGCCGCTCGTCCGGCATCGTGCTCCACAGGAAGTACGACAGGCGCGAGGCGAGCTCGTGGTCGCCAATCTGGTCGCCGCCCGGCGCACCGTCCTCCACCCGATACAGGAAATCCGGCGAGACCAGCGCCATCGCGTAAACCTCGCGCATCGCCCGCTCAAAGGTGGGAACGGTTGGGCGAATGCGCTCAAAGAAGCGCATCGAGGTTGCGATGTCAGCCTCCTCGACCGGCCGTCGGTAGGCTCTGCCCAAAAAGCCGCGCAGCGCCTTGTGGACGGCGGCCGGCTCCGCGACCGCCGAACCCGGCGTTTCGGGAATCAGCTCGCGGTGATGCTGCGGCGGCCAAGTCAAATAAAGGGGAGCGCGAAACTCAAACGACTCCACCACGATCGACGGAAACTCTGGGTCCTCGTCCCACTCCCAGCGGATGACCTTCTTGCCGTCAACCTCTTCAGTGATCTTGCGCCCTACCGGAGCGGGCTTGCCGTCGGAATAGACATTGTCCGCCCAGACGAGCATTCCCGGATACTTCGACTGTGTGCGGCTCTGGACCGGAAACTCGTCGATGCGTCCGCGAAACACAAACTCTTCCGGCTTCTCGCTGCGCACATCCACGGCGCCGACTTGGCCCCGAGGCGTCTCCGTGTCGGCCCTGTAGCCGAGATGCACGCGCATCCGCGGGTACGGCGAATCAGGAGCGGGCAACACGGCGCGGGCTCTGATGCGGACCTCAAACTCGCCCTCGTCGGGGAAATCGGCCATTCGCGCTACAAAAATCCCTGTGCGGCCCAGGCGGTTGGACCAGTGGATGTCGTTGACCTTGTCGATGACGGTCTCTTGCGACTTGTGCGTGAACACCGGCGGCGCCGGGCCTTCCACAATCGCCCGCGCCAGCCCGCTGCGCGCCGCACGCAAGTAGTATTCAAGCTGGAGGGCCGAGATCCGCAGCGCCGCCCCATTGTTGGCGAACCCGTCCCGACTCATCTCATCGGGAGGCAGGTTGCGCACATAGTCCACATCCAGGCCGAGCAGATCCCGCATGGTGTTCTGGTATTCCACGCGGTTGAGCCGGCGCATCACGACCTGGCCGCCATTGGCGCGACGGGCCTTGGCGGCTTTGGCAAGCTCGGCGGTCAGCCAATCGACCACGGCGGCGCGCTCGTCCACGGTCAAGCCAGGGGCGCCCTTGGGAGGCATCTCGCCGCGATTGAGGGCGTTGAGCACGTCATGCCACGTCTCGCCGGCCCGCCGATCCTCGATCAAATCAATCGAAAGATTGTCGAGGCGAACGTTGGCCTGAGCGAGGGCCTCGCCGTGGCACATCACGCAGCGGCGCTCGAGCACGGGCCGCACTGTCCGCTCAAAGGACTGTTCAAAGGAATCCGCTTGCAACGCACCGGCCGTCAGGAGCAGGAGCGCAAGGTTCGCTACCGGCGCTTTCATCACGATTGTTCGTATAGTATGACTTACGGCGTGGTAGCCAAGCGGTAAGGCAGAGGCTTGCAAAGCCTTTACTCGCCGGTTCGAGTCCGGCCCGCGCCTCCAAGAAAATCGCCTCGGCGGAGGCGGCCTTCGAGCCGACTCGCCTATCGCGGCGACATATCCACGGCCAGATACTGCGCCGGCTCCGGCCCCGTATTACGGACGCCGTGTGCGGCGAACGCGGGATTGAACGCCACCGCCGGCGCTGTCAGCGTTTCGCCCTGGGTCTCGATCGTCCCGCTAAGCAGCACTAAGACGCCATCGTGGGTATCCGTACGGACCGGAATGGAGTCCCCCGCCGGCAGGCTCTGCAACTGAACATGCAGCCTGCCCAGCCAACGGGTCTCGCCGTCCTGCAGGGTGACCTTCACGCTCTCCCCCGCCTTAGCCTTCTCCAGCCCGTCGGCCAGCAGCGGGCGGAGATCGTGCATCCTGCCCTTCTGCTTGCCCTCCGGGTCGCCTCCCGAACCCTTCCAACGCCACGCCAAGTACGTCGAGGGGCCGGGTCCGAGGGCCTTGATCGTGTGAGGGTCCTGGGCGGCGTAGTAGAGCGCAATCGTCCCGGGAGCGACGCGGTCGGCCTGCTGGCCGCCCATGATCTCGACTTCGCCCGAGATCGGGATCAGCATCTCTTCGTCGTCATGCTGGTGGACCTCGTGCGCCAGCCCGCCTTCCTCCAACCGGCTGTAGTGGATGTTTAAGAAGTCAACCGACCAGACCGTTTGTGAAAGCAAAATGTGCTTGCGCAGCGGCCAGGGGGCGCCGGGCTTGGGCGGGCCGGGCATCGGCAGCAGGCTGGTAACCGGCTCCACCTCCGGCCCCCAGGAACGCCGAAGCTGCGCCTGGTAGCGGTAGGGAGCGGACTCGATCGCGGCGGTCCGAAACGTTGGGCCGTCCGGCCCGCCGACCGCGGCCCCCAGCCAAAGCTCGGCGCGCGATCGCAAGGCCGGGACCACGGCGACGGCGGCCACTACCACCAGCAGCGCTAGGAGACCTCTATATTGCCAATAACCCTTTCGCATGTTGTCTTTTCGAACGGTGAGTTAAGGGGTCATATCCACAGCAAGGTATTGCGCCGGCTCCGGGCCTGGATTGTACATCCCATGTTCGGCAAAGGCCGGATTGAAAGAGATGGCGGGCCCGTCCAGCGTGGCGCCCTGTGTCTCCAGTTTACCGTTGAAGAGCACCAGGATGGCGTCGTGGTCGTCTTCGTGCGCCGGAATCCGGCCCCCTGCCGGCAGGGTCCTGAGATGGGCGTGCAAGTAGGTCAGCCAGCGAGTTCCACCGGCAAACACCTCGCCTTTCACGCTTTCACCGGCCGCACCCTTCTCCCGAGCCTCTTCCAGCTCGCGGCGAAAGTCAAAAATCCCGGGCTCCAGATGCGGCTCCGGCCTCGCTTTGCTGTTGCTCCACCGCCACATGATGTACGTCGCCGCCTCCGGCCCCAGGGCGCGAATCGTGTGCGGGTGCTGCGCGGAGTAGTAGGTCATCGACCCCGGGCCGAGGCGCTCGGCCGGCATGTCTCCCAGAATCTCCACATCCCCTGAAATTGGCACCAGGATCTCCTCATCGTCATGTCGGTGCACGTCATGAGCGAGCTCGCCCGCTTCCAAGCGGCTGTAGTGGATGTTCAAAAATTCAGCCGACCAGACGGTTTCAGTCAGGATCTTGCGGCCAACCAGCGGACCGGGCCCTTCGGCCTCCGAGGGGTCGGGCGGGAGGAGCGGCATAAAAACCTGTGGCGGTTGTGGGCCGATCCAGCGCCGGACGCGGTTCTGGTAACGGTAGGGAGCGGTCTCGATGAGCGCCGTCCGAAACGTGGGGCTCCCCTCGCCGCCCGCGACTGCGTCGCCCCAAAGGGCGGCTCTGAAACGCAACTGCGGCAGCGCCGCGAACGCAACCGCCACAACGGCGACGCCCAGCAATAGGAGCCTTACGGCCCTACCCAAAGATCGCCTCATGGACATGGCCGGCCACGTCAGTCAGCCGGAAGTCACGGCCCGAAAAATGATACGTCAGCTTCTCGTGATCAAAGCCGAGCAGCGCCAGCACGGTGGCGTGGAAATCGTGGATATGCATCCGATCCTCAACGGCGTGGTAGCCGATTTCGTCGGTCGCGCCGTAGGTGAACGCCGGCTTGGTCCCGCCCCCGGCCATCCAAATAGTGTAGCCGTAAGGGTTGTGATCGCGGCCGTCGCCGCCCTGCGAGACCGGCGTCCGCCCAAACTCGCCCGCCCAGATCACCAGCGTGTCATCGAGCATGCCGTTGGCCTTGAGGTCGGCGAGCAGACCGGCGATCGGCTTGTCCACCTCGTAAGCGTTCTCGGTGTGCTTGTTGACCAGATCGGAGTGCTGGTCCCATTTGTACGAGTGCGTGCACTGCACGTAGCGCACGCCGCGCTGAGCCAGCCGACGGGCCAGAATGCACTGCCAGGCGAAGTCCGCGGTCTTGGGGTCGTCCAGCCCGTAGAGCTTCTTCACCGACTCCGGCTCGCGCTCCACTTCAAACGCCTCCGGCGCCTGCACTTGCATGCGGAAGGCCAGCTCAAACGCCTCGATGCGGGCTTCCAGGTCCGGGTCGTGCTCGCGCATGGCTGCGTGACGGCGGTTGATCGACTGGAGCATATCGAGCTCGTAGCGCTGCTGCTCGGTCGACAGGCCCTGGTTCACTAGATATTCGATCGGCTCGCCCTGGATATCCTCCACCTTCATGCCGGAATGGCCGATCGCGGTGCCCTGGTAGGCGCCGGGCAGGAACGCCGCCGACCAATTCTTCGCTCCGCCGTGCGCCAGCGCCGGTTTGATGGTGATGAAGCCCGGCAGGTCCCGGTTTTCCGAGCCCAGCCCATAGACCGTCCACGCGCCCATCGACGGCCGGGTAAAGGTCGAGGACCCCGTGAAGGTCTGCAACATCGCCGCGCCGTGGTCGACGCCCTCGCCGACCATCGACTTGATGATGCACAAGTTATCGACCTGCTCGCGAACGTGCGGAAACAAATCGCTGACCGGGATGCCGCTCTTGCCGCCGGGCCGGAACTCCCACTGGTTCTGCATCAGCGGACCCGGCTCGTCGTCGGCAAAGGCCAGCGGCCGCTTGATCGGCAAAGGCTGGCCATCGTGCTCTCGCAGGTACGGCTTGAAGTCGAACGTGTCAATCGACGACGGGCCGCCGTGCATGAACAGAAAGATAACCTGTTTGGCGCGGGGCGCGAAGTGCGGATTCTTCGGTTCCAGCGGGTTCACCCGCGCCGCCCGGGATTCCTCGGCCAACAGCCCGGCCAAGCCCAATGCTCCAAAGCCCAGAGCTCCGTCGCGAAGCAGCGCCCGCCGCGACATCGGCTTGGACCAGTTGCGGCTGAGCAGGTGATTGTAGTTGTGCTTAGGGTCCATCGTCTTAGTCCACGTAGATAAACTCATTCGACGCCAGCAGAATGCGGCAGAAGCTCTGCCAGGCGTCCAGAGGCTCCACGCCCTCGAACTTCTGTTTAACCGAGGCGATATAGGTTAAGCCCACATCAACCTCTTCGGCGTCGGGCGCCCGGTTCAGCGTTCGCAGGTAAGCCTGCCGCACCCGCGAGGCCTCGTCGTCACGCTCCAACAAGCGGTCCGCCAGACCGCGCGCGCGGTCCGCCACGAACTTGGAATTCATCAAGTACAACGCCTGCGGCGCCACGTTCGTTTCGGCGCGGCGGCCCTGCGAGGTGGTCGCGTCGCCGAAATCATAGAGGTTCAGCAAGGCAGGCAAGTTCGCGCGCCGCAACGGAAGGTAGACGGTTCGCCGAATCTGCTCGTCGGGATTGATCGACAGCCGATCGGTGGAGTTCTCGCCGTCGGTGCCAAAGCCCGCCTGCATCGTACCGCCCATCGACAGGTCGATGGAGCCGTCCGCCGCGAGCAGCCCGTCGCGCAGCTCCTCCACGGCGAGTCGGCGGCGGTTAAAGCGGCTCAAGAGCCGGTTTTCCGGGTCGGTGAGAGCCTTCGATTCGCTGATCGCGCTCGACATCTGGTAGGTCGAAGTCAACAGCATCCGCTTGTGGAGCTTCTTGATCGACCAGCCGTCGTCGATAAACCGGCTGGACAGGTAGTCGAGCAGCTCCGGATGCGTCGGCGCCTCGCCCATCCGGCCGAAGTTGTCCGGCGTGCGCACTAGCCCATCGCCGAAATGCCACTGCCAGACGCGGTTGACGATCACGCGGGCGGTGAGCGGATTGCGATCGCTCCCCATCCACTCCGCCAGCGCCAACCGGCCGCTGCCCTCGGTCTTCACCGGCTCCTGGTCGAGCCCTGCGAGAATCGCCGGAAACGCCTTCGGGGCAGGCTCGCCCTTGGACGAGTAGTCGCCGCGAATAAAGACGTGCTGCTCGACCCGCTCCTTAGCCGGCTTATCCTCCACCGCATTGGCGCGCGGCGGCTCCGGCATGGCGTCGGCTTCGAGCTCCGCCACCTTTTGTTCGAGCTCGGCGATCAGCTCCTGGGTCTCGGGCCTGAGGATGCGCTTGAGATCGTCCTTGGACTTGAACGCCAGCGGCCCGGAGCCTGCAATGTACACTTCGTGGAAAAAGCGATTCTGACCGGGCTCGAACTTCGGCTTGGTCGGGATGCCCATGGTGATCTCTTCCGCCGGTCGGTTGGCCTGCTTGCGCCAGTTGCGGAGCTTCTTCAGCCACCCTTCCCGCTCGGTCTGAATGCTCTCGGCAAACTTCGCGGCCACCGCCGCGCGCTCGGCCTTCGGCGCCTTGTCCCATTCCGCCATGTGCGCCCGCACGACGTCACCCGGCGTCAGGTACTTGACCCAGCGCTCCAGCACGTACTTCTCCAGGCTCGTTTCGGCGACGACTGCGTCGAGCGTTTCGCCGTCCTCATACACCCGGCGCGCGGCCAGCATATAGTCGGCGAGCCTCTCCACGTAAGGCGTCACCCACTCTTCAACCTCAATCTCCGGCGTGTTCTCGAGCTCAAACTTCGCCCGCCGGATGTCTTCTTGCTGCCGCTCGTACTCGGCCCACTCCTCCTGCTCCACCAGCGGCACGAAGAGCAGCTTCGAGACGTGCGTGGACGGATCGCGGAAGCTGCGGGTATCGGCGAAGAAGCCCGTCATCGAGTAGTAGTCGCGGGTGAGGATCGGGTCGAACTTATGGTCGTGGCAGCGGGCGCAGGAGACGGTAAGGCCCAGAAACGCCTTGGAGACCACGTCCACCTGCTCGTCATAGACGTCGTAGAGCATCCGGGTCTTGTCCTGCTGCGCCACCGCCTTGGGGCCGATCGCCAGAAAACCGGTGGCGACTACGCCCTGCTGGTTGACCTTGGTCCCGTGGGGCGCGGGCATCAGGTCGCCGGCGATCTGCTCCCGCACGAAGCGGTCAAACGGCATGTCGTTGTTGAACGCCTCGATCACGTAATCGCGATAGCGCCAAGCGTAGGGATAGCGATGGTCCTCGTCATTGCCGGTGGAGTCGGCGTAGCGCGCCACGTCCAGCCAGTGACGCCCCCAGCGCTCGCCGTAGCGCGGCGAGGCCAGCAGCCGGTCGACGACCTTCTCAAAGGCGTCCGGCGAGGAGTCGGCCAGAAACGCCTCAATCTCAGTCGGAGTCGGCGGCAGCCCGGTCAGATCGAAAGTGACGCGGCGCAACAGCGTCGCCTTGTCGGCAGCGGGTTCCGGCGCCAAGCCCTTTTCTTCGATCTTGGCCAGAACGAACTGATCGACCGGCGACCGCGGCCAGGAGGCGTCCTTCACCGACGGCGGGGCCGGATCGGCGATCGGTTGGAACGCCCAGTAAGCCTTCTGCTCGGCGGTAAAGGCGACCTGTGCGGCCTTCTTTTCGATCACCGCCACCTCGGCGGCGCCAGGCCATGGAGCGCCGCGCTCCACCCACTCGGTCAGAGCCGCGATTTCGTCAGCCGCCAGCTTCGCCATCGGCGGCATTTTGAGCTTTTCGTCGTAGCTGATGACCTTCAGCAGGCTGCTCTCGGCGGGGTTCTCCGTGTTCACCAGCGGGCCGCTCGCACCGCCATGTACAAACCCCTCCGCCGAAGACAGATCAAGCTCCGCCGTCTTGATCTGCGCGCTATGGCACATCTGACACTTGGCGGCAAAGATCGGCCGTACTTTCTTCTCAAAAAATTCGACATCTTCCGGCGCCGGAGCGGCGCCGACGGCCATGGCGAATAAAAGGAGAGCGGGAAGCAGGCGTAACATGGGATTCCGACAGCATTATAGCGCCTCGGCCGGAAACCCGCTTTTTTTATGTTCCCCGTGGCCGGGCTGCCTCGTGCGCGACAATGCCCCTCAGGGACTCGAGCCCAACCATGACTTACGACGCCATTATCATCGGCTCCGGCGCCACCGGCGGCTGGGTCGCCAAGACTCTGAGCGAGGCCGGCATGAAGACGCTGGTGCTCGAAGCCGGCCCGCGCGTGACCGAGCGCGACTTTACCGAGCACGTCCAGCCGTTTGATCTCAAGTACCGCGGCGCCTCACCCGAGATCGCGCGCAACCGGCCCATCCAGGCGATGAAGTACGCCTGCCGCGAGTCCAACTACGAGTGGTTCGTCGACGACATCGCCAACCCCTACACCACTCCCAAGGGCAAACCCTTCCAATGGACGCGCGGGCGTATCTTGGGCGGCCGTACGCTCACCTGGGGCCGGCTGAGCTGGCGGCTCAGTCCGCTGGACTTCAAGCCGGCCAGCCATGACGGCTACGGCGAGGACTGGCCCTTCAGCTACGACGACATCGAGCCCTACTACAAACGCGTCGAGCGCTACGTCGGCATCAGCGGCATGGCCGAAGGGCTGTCGCAGATCCCTGACGGCGAATTCCTGCCGCCGATGGCGATGAACTGCGGCGAGAAGTACTTTGAGAAGGCCGTCGAGTCCAAGCTCGGCCTGCCCGTCACTGTAGGACGACCGGCGATCATCACCCGCGACCACAACGGCCGCTCGGCCTGTCATTACTGCGGCCCGTGCGAGCAGGGCTGCGTGACGCATTCCTACTTCTCCAGCCTCTGGACCACGCTGGTCGACGCCCAAGAGTCCGGCAATTGCACCATTCAGACCGACGCGGTCTGCTCTCACATCACCACTGACCCAAATACCGGACTGGCCAACGGCGTCGCCTATATCGACACAGCGACCCGGGCGGCGCGTGAAGCTTCGGGCAAGGTCGTGATCGTGTGCGCCTCAACGCTGGAATCCACGCGCCTGCTGCTCAACTCAGGCGAGGGGTTTTGCAACTCTTCGGGCGCCTTGGGCCACTACCTGATGGACCACATCGCCGGTGCTACCGGCGGCGTGATCCCGGTGAAGGAGCAGCACAAGTGGTCCGGGCCGCCGCGCCGGCCGGGCGGCATTTACGTCCCGCGCTTCCTGAACCTGGATCGCCCGATGACCGACGGCATCCTGCGCGGTTACGGTTTGCAGGGCTCGCATGGGTCCAGCTACGATTCGCCCGGCGCCATCGCCAGCGTGCCCGGATTTGGCCGGACCTTCAAGAAAGCGGTCGCCGAGCGCGACGACTGCTGGACCTTCCGCCTGACCGGCTACGCCGAATGCCTGCCGCAATACGACAACTTCGTCCGGCTCGACCCGGGCGTCAAGGACGCCTGGGGCATTCCCGCGCTGCACATCCACGCCTCGTGGGGCGACAACGAGATGAAGCTGTATAAACACATGCTCGACAAATGCGAGGAGATGCTGCACGCGGCCGGAGCCAAGGAGGTCACACGGCAGGGCGAGCCGCGCTGGCCCGGCGGCGCCACCCACGAGCTGGGAACCGCGCGAATGGGGAATGACCCTAAGAAATCCGTGGTGAACCGCTACCGTCAGGCTCACGATGTGAAGAACATTTTTGTCACCGACGGAGCTTCGTTTCCATCCGCGCCGTGCCAGAACCCAACATTGACGATGATGGCTATGGCGTTGGAAACCTCGGAATATATCCTCGATCAGGCCAAGCGCGGGGATTTGTAACGCACGGCTGCGCCGTGCACGCGAGGCTCCGTCTCGCGCGAAAACAAAGGCGGGGCCGCAGGCCTCGCTGCACGGCATAGCCGTGCGCCACAAGGTGCGCTAATCTATCAACCGCCATGCGCTTTTGTTATTTGATACTTCTGGCGTGCCTGAGCGCGCCGCTTTCCTCCGCCGCCGACAACTTGGTCCTTATCCTGGACGCCTCCGGTTCCATGTGGGGCAAGGTCGGATCGGAAACCAAAGTGGAGGCCGCCCGCAAGGTGGTCCGCGATATTGTCGGCAAGCTGCCCGCCGGCTCCAAGCTCGGCCTCGTCGCCTACGGGCACCGCCAGAAGGGCGAATGCAGCGACATCGAATCCATCATCCCCGCTGGTTCAAGCGATCTAGGCGCCGTCGCCGATCGCGTCGACAAGCTCAACGCCGTCGGTATGACGCCGATTACCAAGGCGTTCGAGCACGCCTCCCATGAAGCAAAGAAAGCCGGGGCTCCGGCTTCAATCGTGCTGGTAACCGATGGCTTGGAGACTTGCGGCGGTGATCCCTGCGCCGCCGTGCGCGCCGCCAAGCAGGCGGGCCAGCAATTTGTCTTGCACATTGTGGGCTTTGATGTGGCAAAGGAAGACGTCTCGTCGCTGGAATGCGCCGCGCAAGCCGGCGGCGGGCTGTATATTACCGCCGAAGACGCCGCCGCGCTCTCTGCCGCCCTCCAGCAGACCATGACCGCCGAGAGTCCGGTCGGCGACGCCACGCTCTCAGTTCAGGTCGTCGCCGATGGGAACTTGGAGGACGGCGCCATCAAAGTTCTGCGGAACGGAGAAGTCGTGGCGAGCGGTCGAAGCTATAAGAACGAGAGTTCCAATCCCAGAAGATTCCCCCTCAAGGCCGGCGCGTACGACGTGCTCGTCACTCCCGTTCGGATTCGCGGTTTGGAAGAGATGCGGCTGGAGGGCGTGGTGCTCGAAGCCGGCAAGGTCACCGACAAGGTCGCCAACTTTAGCAGCGGTGAGGTCGCGGTGAAAGCCACCCGGAATGGAGCGCTTGAAGACGCCGGCGTCTCCGTGGTTCCGGTCGGCGAGACCCGCCAGATCGGCGGCGCACGGACCTACGAGAGAGCAGCCACGAACCCAAGGGCTATCCGAGTGCCGCCGGGTCGATACAACGTGACAGTGACCTTCCTGAGAGTGGCCGGCTCTCCCACGGAGCTCTTTGAGAACGTTGAGGTGAACACCCAGCAGCGGACGGACCTCGAAGCAAATGTCCAAACCGGGACGCTGCAAATCGGCGCCGTCCAAGGCTCAGCTCTCATCGACGCCGCCGTCCAAGTGTCGAGCGCCGACGGAGCGAATATTGCCGGCGCACGCACGTACGCCGCCGAGAACACCAACCCGCGATCCTTCGAGTTGTTGCCAGGCAGTTACACCGTCAAGGTTCGCGCCGTACGCCTGCCCGGCGCGGCGGAAAAGACCATGACGTTCGACATCAAGCCCGGCGAGACCGCCACCCAGACATTCGAGTTTTAGGAAGATCGCGCCCCCTAATTTTCGGCCTCGCCGCCTATGCTATGGTGGCGGTTCAGCCCTCCTCATCCCATGTCGGAATATCGATTCTTTCAGCCGCCCGCCCGTCTGCTGATGGGGCCTGGCCCCTCCATGGTCGACCCGCGGGTCTACCTGGCGATGGCTGCCTCGATTGTCGGTCACACGGACCCTGCTTTCTTTGGCGTGCTGACGGACGTGGCGGCGCTGCTGCGCATCCCCTTCGGCACGCAGAACGAGTTTACGCTGGCTCTGTCGGGCACCGGCACGGCCGGCATGGAAGCCGCCGTTGTCAACTTCGTCGAAAAGGGGACGAAGATCGCCGTCTTCAACAACGGCTATTTTTCCGACCGGCTGATCGACATGTGCGAACGGCAGGGCGCCGACGTCGTCAAGCTGGAAAAACCTTGGGGCGAGGTCTGCGGCGACGAGGAGGCGCGGGCCTTCATCGAGCGCGAAAAGCCCGAGATCGTCGCCTTTGTCCACGCCGAGACCTCAACCGGCGCCCTGCAATCGCCCAGGGCCATCTGCGCGGCGGCGCATCAAGTCGGCGCACTGGTCATCGCCGACTGTGTGACGTCGCTGGGCGGCATGCCGATCCACGTGGACGTCAACGGCATTGACATCGCCTACTCCGGCACGCAAAAGTGCCTGTCGGCGCCTCCGGGGCTCGCTCCCATCACGCTGTCGCCGCGCGCGCTGGACAAGCTGCGAGCGCGCAAGTCCAGATGCGTGTCTTGGTACCTGGATTTGAAGCTGATCGACGAGTACTGGGGCGCCTCGCACCGCTACCACCACACCACGCCCATCAGCATGTTCTACGCGCTGCGCGAGGCCCTGCGGTTGATCGACGAGGAGGGCTTGCAGGCGCGTTATGACCGGCACAAGCTGAACCACCGCGCTTTCGTGGCGGGATGTGAAGCGCTGGGCCTGAAGATGCACGTGGCGCCGGACCACCGCCTGTGGACGATCAACACGCCCGTTCTGCCCGAAGGCGTCAACGAGAGCGAGTTGCGGAACCGCCTGTTGCACAACTACGGCATCGAGGTGCTGGGCGGCTTCGGCCCGCTGGCCGGGAAGATCCTGCGGGTGGGGCTGATGGGCGCCTCGGCCACCCGCAACAACGTGCTGCTGCTGTTGCAGGCTCTGGAAAGCTCGCTGCACGCGCTGGGACACCGCGGCGAGCGGGGCGCCTGCGAGGCGGCGGAAACGATCTACAGCGAAGCCGTTTAGCCGCCGCCCGCCGGGCCTACTTTTCGTCGGACTCCGCCACCACCGACACCAGCACGTCGGCCTTGGAATCGGCCAATATGCGCCGAGTCGCGCCGCCGAGCAGGATTTCGCCCAGAGTGGAACGGCCCTGGCGACCGACCACGATCAGGTCCGCCTCCAGCGCCTGTTCCTGCTCCAGGATGACCGCCGAAGCGTCGCCGTGGATCAAGCTGGCGCGGACTCGCTCGGGACGGCCAAGGCTCTCCAACAGGTTCTCCATTTCTCCTTCCGCTTGGGTGCGTTGATGCTCGCGGAATCCTTCGATCCCGTCCTCGGTGGCCCCAGAAAGGCGCAGCTTACCTTCGAAGGGCACGTGGTAGGCGTGCAGCGCCACGATTTCCGCGTGGGGACACATGTTCATGGCCAGCTTGATGGCCGGAGCCGAGTACGGCGAAAGGTCAACCGGAACCAGAACGCGTCGGTAATTGCCCTGCGGTTGGTTCTTGACAGCCAAAGCCGGACGTTGGGCGCGATACATCACCCGTTCGGCGGTGCTGCCGAGCCACAAGCCGCGCATCGGCCGCTCCCCGTTGGCTCCAATGACGATCACGTCATCGCCGCCTTCGGCGAGCTCGGCGGAAAGCACCTTCGAAGGCCTTCCCGAAACGACCTTCGTCTCAACCGGGCGCTCAATCCCTGCGGCGACGGCCCGAAGTTGCTCCTCGGCGCTGCGTTGTAGCCCGTCAGTCAGAGCCGAGGCCTTTTCGCCCAGCATCATTCGCACAACCTCCAGGCCGGGCTCGCCGAGGGCGTGCAACAGTTTCAGCTCGGCCTGGTGCTCGTTGGCCATCTGAACGGCCCGCTGCACGGCGGCATCGGCTCCTGGGGAAAAGTCCGTGGCGACACAAATCCGCTTCATACCCCCATTATCGCCAAGCCGCGGGCCTTTTTGAACGAGCGGCGCGGCAGGGCGCACAACTCCGCCGAGAAATCGGGCCAGAGAGCTATCCGGAAAACCGTGGGAGGGGATGGTAGGCCCGAGCGGGCTCGAACCGCTGACCTCTACCGTGTCAAGGTAGCGCTCTAACCAACTGAGCTACGGGCCTGCAATCTTCTACCGTAGCACCGCCGAATCCATTCTGTCGAGAGCCGCTCCGGCTGGGCGTCAGCCGAGACCTTGGGTGGACGCCTAAGCCCTTTAATTGATTGACACAGTACTTATAGGACTTTAGAATAAACGTTGTCTAAGGGCCGTCGTTGCGCCCTTACGTTGTTCTTCATGAGCGCCCAAACCAGCCCCACGACAGCCGATGCCCCGGACCGCGCGATCGCGCCAGGCGACACGCGTATGATCAGCATCGCGCTCGCCGACGACCATGCCATTTTCCGCGACGGCCTGCGCCGGCTACTGCAACTGGAGCCGGATTTCCAGATCGTAGCCGAGGCCCAGGATGGTACTCAAGTACCAGACATTTTGCGGGACCTGGAGCCCGACGTACTCCTGCTCGACCTGAAGATGCCAAACTTGGACGGGCTGTCGCTGCTTCAGCGGCTGCAAAATCAGAAGTTCAAGACGAAGATCATCGTGCTGACAGCCTCCGACGATGAGGGTGAGTACGTGCAGGCGATGAAGTACGGCACCTCTGGAATTGTGCTGAAACAGACAGCCACCGACCTTCTCATCAAGAGCATCCGCAAAGTCCACGGCGGTGAAATCTGGCTGGACTCCAAGACGACGAAGGCGGTGATGCAGCAGTTCGCCTCGCCCAGCGATCCCAGCCCTCGCGACCGCGACAAGCCTCGCCTGTCCAACCGCGAGCGCGAGATCGTCGCTCTAGTCGCCCAGGGATTCAAGAACAAAGAGATCGCCGAGAGGATGTTCATCTCCGAGCAGACGGTCAAGAACCATCTGCATAACGTCTTTGACAAGCTCGGCGTCAGCGACCGGCTGGAGCTGGCGCTCTACGCCATCCACCGCAACATTCGCCCGCTGTAGATACGGCGGTAGGCGCTGGTAGACTGGGCTCGAAATGAGCCTGCCGAGACGATTATTTTTACAGGGCCTCGCCGGCATGGGCGGGGCCTGCGCGCTTGGCGCCCAACAACGCGAGATTCACGTCCACCGAGAGCTCCAAAAGGCAATCTCCGAAGCCCCTTTGGCGATGCGCTTCCCCGGTGGGAGCGCCGAGGAGTGCCGAGCCTGGCAGGGACGCTTCCGCGCCAAGCTGAGCGAGCTCGTCGGCCCGCACCAGCCCCCGGCGGAGTGGCGCACGACGGTTGAGGACGAATCCGACCAGGGCAACCACGTGCGGCGTTCGCTGCTGCTGGAAGCCGACGGCCATCCCACGCTGCCGGTCCACCTGCTGCTGCCCAAAGGCCCCTCTTCCACGAAACTTCCGGCCGTGCTGGCGCTACATGGGCACGGTCCGTTTGGTCATGACGCCGTCGCCGGCATCGACGATTCCCCCGAGCGGCAAGACGACATCTCCAAGTTCAACTACGACTACGGCCGCCAACTGGCCAAGCGGGGCTATGTGGTCGCAACGCCATGCTTCCAGCCCTTCGGCCGCCGCCTGGACTCCAAGGAAGCCTATGGCAGCGACGCTTGCGCGGTCAGCTTTGTGCGGCTGCAATTGTTGGGACGGACCCTGATCGGCGAGAACCTGCGCGACGCTCTGTGGTCCTTTGAGCTGTTGCGGCAGACGCCGCGGGTTGATCCAGAGCGTATCGCCTGCGTGGGGCTGTCTTATGGCGGCCGCATGACGATGCTAACGGCGGCGCTGGAGCCCCGCATCGTAGCGGCGGTCCCTTCCGGAGCGCTCAACGTGATGCAGGAGCGGGCGATGGGCCGCTACAGTTGCGGCGCGCAAGTGATTCCGGGACTGCTGCAGTACGGCGACGTACCGGAAATTGGCGGCCTGATCGCGCCGCGCCCAGCGGTGTGGGAGGTCGGCTCGCGAGACGGCCTCATGGTCAAGGAATGGGTCGGTCCGGCCTGGGAGCGGATCAGCCGGGTTTATGAGTCGCTGGGAGCGGCAGACAAGCTGCAACGCGACGATTTTGACGGCGGCCACCAATGGAGCGGCGCGCTGGCCTACCCCATGCTGGAGCGGGCGCTGGGCTGAATAGCCTCAGGAGTACTTCACAAACTCAATCGTGTGGCCGTCGGGGTCGCGGCAGAAAACCTGCTGGAAGCCTAGCGCGTCGTTCTCGCCATTGGCGAGCTCGACGCCGTGCTCGCGCAAGAGCGCCCTCACCGGCTCCAGATCTTTCACCTCCAACGCGATGTGGTCGGCGCGGCTGATGCGTCCTTCCACCACCCGATTGGCCAGCGGGCTCTCGATCAGATGGAGCTGACGGTCCTTGAGCGCGTACCACGCCCCGGGGAAGTTGAAGTTCGGCCGCTCGAGCTCGGGCAGACCCAGGACCTCGCCGAAAAAGCGCTTCGAGGCGTTGATATCTCGGACGGCGAACGAGACGTGGTGCAGGCGAATGAGCTCGAACATTGCACTCGCCATCATAGCGGACGGATGGACGCTTCAATCGACCGGCTCCGGGTGGGCCGAGAGAAGCGCCGCCGCTCGCAGTTGACACGGTTTGTCGCTGGCGATACGCTTGCGTTGAATCGCCAGGAGATAGCGCATGACACGACCGGCCGCTCGCATCGTCCTCGCCGCCATCGCGGCTTTTTTTTGGGGATTCCTGTTCTGGGGCGTGAGTCCTCTGCCATATCAGAGCTGGCGGCAGGCTGACGATGCCGCCGCTCAGGCCGCACTGCGTGAAATCTTTCCCGAACGGGGCGTGTACCACGTTCCGGGACGCAATCACGACGAGGCCGAGATGGCGGCGCTGTATGAGCGCGGCCCGGTCGCAATAATTCATGTTTCTTCCGTTAAGGGTCGACCGATGATGGACCCGTCGATCTTTGCCGTCGGATTCGGGCTGTGCGTACTGACCGCGGGCCTTATCGCTTTAGTCGAAGCGCGGTTTTCCGGATCGTTTCAGCAGCGCATGAAGTCGGTCGCGCTGTTGGCGGCGGCCGCGTCGCTGGCGATCCATTTGGGCGACGTGGTGTGGTGGAGCGTAGCGCTGGAGTGGAAGGTCTGGACCATTCTGTACGACTTCTCGGCATGGATGATCGTTGGCGCCATTGTCGGACGCCGTTAGCGAAGGCGCGGGGCGCCGTCAATCCCCATGTCCGCGCCAAGCCCCCCGGCCCAGCAACGCCGCCGTCGCCACGAAGCCCAGCGCCAGCCTCCGCTCCAGCCGATCCCCCGTCATCGCCATCGCCAAACCGCCGCACACAAAGCCCGTCAGCGAGAACGCCACGTCCAGCGCCGGCCGAAACACCGCTAGCGCGGGCGCGCAAAGTGCGAGCGGCGGTGATCGAAGACAATCGACTCGTCCGGGCGCACGCGGGCCGCATCGCCCACCAAGCCTTCGCCGGTGATCAGGTCGCCGACCGCGACGATGTAAGCGGTTAGCGCCATCGGTAACGCCGCTGTATACATCTCCGGCGGCGGCTCAGCAACGCGCCCAAACGCAGGCGCGCCATCAGTCCTCGATGCCGTACTTTTTCTTCTCGACCGCCAGCCAATCCTCATACTCCTTGATCAGCGCCGGGTCGGACGGGCTGGGATAGAGCTCGCTCGCCTTCCACTTGCCGGTGGAGAGCTTGTCCTTGGTCCAGATATCGTGGAGCTCGGTGATCTTGGAGCGTTCGGCGGCCTTCGCCACCACGTGGGGCGGGATGAAGGTGAGGCCCTCGCGGTCGCCCACCACCACGTCGCCCGGCATCACCGTGGTATTGCCGATGCGGATGGGGATGTTCATGCCCACCAGCATCACGTCCTTGATGGCCGATACGTGGAATCCGCGCACATAGATCGGCTTGCCCTGCGGGTAGATGCCGTCGAGGTCGCGCACCGCGCCTTCGATCACATACCCATTGCCGGTGGCCGTGATGATGGCCATGGAGAGGTTATCGCCCGCGAAGGTGCCGCCTTCGATCTTGCCGAACATGTCCACCACCAGCACGTCGCCGGGCTGCAAGGCGTCAATCACACGCTGGTTGTTGTTCTTGCCTAGGCCCTTGGCCTTGGCGTCAGCCTCGATGATCTCATTCACGTCCGGGCGCACGGGCATGAACGCCGCCGTGAACGCGCGGCCCACCAGCTTCTTATCCGGATGCACAAGCTGCCAGCCGCCCACCCACTGGTGCTCATAACCCTCGCTGCGCAGGGGGCCCCACAGGGTCTCCGACGAGGAATCCTTCAGCATCTCCAGGTACTTGTCGGGCACCTTCGGGCGGCCGTCGGGAAACCGCTCGAACGGATTCTTGGCCGTGTACTTGATGAGCTCTTCTTTTCCGAAGCCTTCCAGTTGCGCCCACGCGGGCGCCGACAACAGCAACAGGGCCAGGGTCAACTTTCTCATGCGCATGAATTTAGCACAGCTTCGGCGAAGCTCCATGCGGCTGGGCCAGCCTGACAACCAGACTATGTTAATTTGACACGACAGGCCGGAAATGCACCAGACAACGGCCCCGCCGCATTCCGGACCCGTGGATCCCGCAACCCGCCCCCGCCTGCGCTTCGACCGCAACGAGTGGTCCGGCGCCTTCGGTGACCTGGGCACCGACCTGCCGCTGATTGTCGGCATGATCCTGGCCTCGGGGCTCGACGCCGCCAGCGTACTCACGGTCTTCGGCCTGATGCAGATCGCCACCGCGCTGCGTTACCGCATGCCAATGCCGGTGCAGCCGCTCAAGGCGATGGCCGCCATCGTGATCGCGCAGGAACTGCCCGGCGAGGTACTCTACGGCGGCGGCTTGGCAATCGGCATGAGCATGCTGATCCTCACGGCCACCGGCATGGTGGAGTGGATCAACCGCGTCGTGCCCAAGCCGGTGGTCCGCGGCATCCAGTTCGGACTGGGGTTGCAACTGGCCGGCATCGCGCTCAACAACTACATCCAGGCTGACGGTCCCGCCGGCTGGTGGCTCGCCGGCGTGGGATTTCTGCTGACGTTGTTCCTGATCGGACGCCGGCGCATGCCCTCGGCCGTGATCCTGGTGGCCCTGGGCATGGTTTACGCCTTTGCATTCAAGCTCAGCCCGCTCGCGGTTGTGGAAGGCGCCGGCCTGCACCTTCCACAGTGGCGGGTCCCTTCGGGGGCCGACGTCTGGACCGGCTTTCTGCTTTTGGCCCTGCCGCAGATCCCGCTCTCCATCACCAACTCCGTGCTGGCCACGCGCCAGCTTGCCGAGGACTTCTTTCCCGAGCGGCGCATCACGGCCGGACAGATCGGCTGGACCTACTCGGTGATGAACCTGATCAACCCATTTCTCGGCGGGGTTCCCACCTGCCACGGCTCCGGCGGCATGGTCGGCCACTACGCCTTCGGCGGCCGGACGGGCGGCTCGGTGATTCTCTACGGCTTGCTGTTCCTGATCTTGGGCGTGGGCTTCGGACCGGGTTTTGAGAGGGTCGTGCAGGTCTTTCCACTACCGATTTTGGGCGTCTTGCTGCTGTTTGAGGCGATCCTGCTGATCGGGCTGCTGCGAGACGTTGTGGAGAACAAGACCCATTTCCTGATCGCCGTGCTGGTGGGAGTGATTGCCAGCTCGGTCCCCTACGGCTACCTGGTGGGGCTGCTGATTGGGATGCTGTGCTTCCACATGACCAACCGCGGCTGGGTCCGGCTGGGGGGTTGAATGGAAGTAGGCCCCGGACTGACGTCCGGGGTTCGGTTTTTTCGGCCCTTTTGTTGGACTCTGCGGCCTATAATGGCGCAGGAGTTTCTAATGAGCCGCCTATCCCGCCGATCGTTCCTCGCCTCCGCCGCCGGGGCCGTCGCCGCCCCTGCGTTTCTTGCCGACTACCACCGCCTCGCCGCGGCTGAGTACGGCAAGGTCAAGATCACCGACATCAAGACGATGATGCTCGACGGGCCGCGCACCTACACGCTGGTCAAAATCGAAACCGACTCCGGCCTGTACGGCGTCGCCGAAGCCTACGGCTCGCCGGGCTTGGGCGTGCGTGAAGCCATCCACGGCGTCAAGGAATCTTTCATCGGGAAGGACCCGGTCCAGATTGACGCGCTCTATACCGGCTACCGCTACACCGACGGCAGCGCTCACCACCAGCAGCGCGCCATGAGCGGCATTGAGATGGCGCTGTGGGACCTGGCCGGGAAGGTGCTGAACTACCCCACGCATGCGCTGCTGGGCGGCAAATTCCGCGACCGCGTGCGGCTCTACGACCACTCCACGCCGCGCGACTACTTCGACAAAGCCTATCTGCGCGACTGGGCCGCCAAGCTCAAGGCCATGCCCAACGGCATCAAGCAGCACAAGGTGGGACCGATCCGGAACAAGCCCGGCGAGGACCCGGGCCGCGATCCGGCCAACCGGCTGCTCTCTTCCGCCGAGCTCAGACGTATGATCCAGGGCTACGAGAACATGCGCGAGGCCATCGGCTTTGACCATGAGATTCTGATCGGGCTGCACTGGGAGTTCGACCTGCGCACCGCCATTGATCTGGCCCGCGCGCTGGAGCCGATCAAGCCGCTGTTTCTGGAGGACCCGCTGCCGGTAGCCTACTCGGAGAGCTGGCGTCGGCTGTGCGACGCTTCGCCGGTGGCGATCTGTACGGGCGAGAACTGGTTCCGCCGCGCCGACGCCCTGCCCTTCGTCATCAACGCCGCCGTGGAGATTTTGCACCCGGACCTGCGCAACTCCGGCGGCTTCCTGGAAAACAAGCGCATGGCCGATCTGGCCGATTTGTACTTCCTGCCGATGGCCAACCACAACACCGGCAGCATCGTGAACGGCATGGCGTCGATCCACTGGGCTTCGACCATCCGCGACTACCTGGCCTGCGAGACCGTCTTCTTCCAGCGCGACTGGATGGATGACGTGATCCTGCACGACAAACCCTTGTGCGTGGACGGCTTCGTAACGGTGCCTGACAAGCCGGGCCTCGGCATAGAGCTGAACCGAGAGGTCGTGGAAGCGCACCTCGTCGACGGCGAACGCTGGTGGGGCTAGCTGTAGTTGTGGCGCACGGCTTTGCCGTGCATGCGGGGCTGAGCCCCGCAAAGTAACTCGTCGGGCCGAAGACCCGACTGCACGGCAAAGCCGTGCGCCACAACCTCAAAATCCGAATCGCTCCGGATTTCGCCCGATCACAATCGCGGCCAGAAGTTTCGCTGTGCGATCGGATTCTCCACACGGCGCAACTGCCAGGCGGTTATCGCGCCGTAGGCCGTCATTGCCGCCAACGCCAGGCTGACCTCCCAAAGCGCGCCACGGCGACCGCACCGGTCGCTGTTCTCTCGGACACGTAACAGTTCCCTCCCGGCGCGGTCTCCCTGTTTCGCCCCGAGACAAGAAAAGGCCGTTTGCTATCATTGGGCCAAGATTCCCAGGGAGGGATCCATCGGATATGAATCTGGAGCAATTTCTCACCCAGCAATACATGACGACGGCCATCGACTTCCTGCTCAAGGCTGTCGGGGCCTTGGTCGTCCTGTTTGTGGCCTGGATGTTCGCGGGATGGCTCAAGAGGTCGCTTCAGAGACGACTGGACGATACCAGTTTTGACGTTACGCTCGCGAGATTCTTCTCGAACATGTTGCGCTATGCGGTGATCATCCTGGCGCTGCTGTCGTGCTTGCAAATCTTCGGCGTCGATACCACGTCATTCGCCGCGGTGATCGCCGCGGCCGGTTTTGCCGTTGGTTTAGCGTTGCAGGGCAGCCTGCAAAATTTCTCTGCCGGCGTCATGCTGCTGGCTTTCCGGCCGTTCAAGGTAGGCGACGTAGTCACCGTGGCGGGGCAAACGGGCGTCATCAACGAAATTGAGTTATTCACCACGCGCATGGATACGTTCGACAACCGGCGCTTCATTCTGCCGAACGCGGAAGTCTTCGGGGCCACCATCGAAAACATCTCCTTCCACGCCACGCGTCGAGTCGACGTGAATGTCGGCACCGCCTACGAAGCCGATATTGACCAGACTTGGGATCTACTCAAGCAGGTGGCCGAAAATCTCGAAGGCCGCTTGCCGGACAAAGACGTGGCCGTAATCCTGCTCGAGCTGGGCGACTCGTCCATCAACTGGCAGCTCCGCGTCTGGGCGCCCGCGTCGGCTTTCTTCCCGCTCAAGCAAAAGCTGACGCGTAACGTCAAAGTTGCTCTCGACGAGGCCGGTATCTCCATCCCCTACCCGCAGATGGACGTGCACCACAACGCGATCCAGTAGAGTAGGGCGACCGGGAGGCCCTGGGCTCCCGTAGCGCGCGCCCGCTCTCGATAGGCTCGCTTGTGCGCGGTTGACGCGACGAGGACGATGAGCTTCTGGCGAGCGAGCGCCCCGGCCAGACGACTCAAAGTCTCGAAGAATACGTCTCGGCCGACTCGAAGACCTGACCCAGGAAGACTGGTATCCAAATCTCCTCCTCGCTTGACAAACACCTCTCATGGATGTCTGGCGGCCTTAACGCTTCCAGGGCGGCGTTTCCGGTAGCAGCTTCTCGAACTCCGCCAGGCGAGCCGCTTCGTACTCGCCCGCGTAGGTCCCGGCGAAGAACCGGTCCAACGCCTCGCCATGGAGCCGTTCCCAGGACTCCTCCTCGCGGCTCGGGTTGACCGGGAAAAACAGGCAGCCCGTCTTGCGCGCGGCTTCCAGGTCGCCCGGAGCGTCGCCGATCATCAGCTTCTTCCCTTCCTCGTACCGGCCGCCGCCGCTCATCACCGACAGGTGCTCGGTCTTCTTGCCCAGCTCCTGGCCCGCGATGATCCGCGGGTGCTCGAGCATCTCGTTCTCTTCCCATTCTCGGAACAGCGCGTCGGTCGGCGTGCCGGAAACGACCGCCAGGTCCGCCTTGGCCGTAATCATTCCCAGGCACTCGCGCACCCTTGGGAAGGGCGGAACGCCTTCCACGATGTCCTTGACCATGGCGTTGACGGCTAGGCTCCATTCCATCGTCTGGTCGAGGACGGGGTCGGGGTGTTGGCTCATGTAGTCCGTCAACCCGGCGTTCGACGGCGGCAGCCCGGACTTGAGGAACTCTTTGATCGGGCGCAGGTCCGGCAACACGATTCCCCGCGCCATCGGCGCCGGCCAGTCGGCCAGCAGCTCCAGCGAGCGCACCAGCACCGGAAAGCGGTTCATGCCGCGCGAGACCGAGTAGAGGTTCGCGAATTCCCACACTTCGCGGGCGTACTTGGAGGCGGCCTGCAGCTTCCAATGCTTCACGAACATCGGCGTGAAGCACTCCTTGTGCTTGATCTCCATCGAGTCAAAGACGCAGCCGTCGGAGTCGAGCCCGACGAAGTAGTCGTGGTTTTTCTTGAATTCAGCGAGCGTGTGAACGAGTGCCATGAACGTTTACCAAAACAAAGCCGTCAACCAAAGACCCAACAGAGGCTACTTCTCGCCCCACTCGGAGTGGAACGTCCCCTCCCGGTCCAGCCGCTTGTAAGTGTGCGCCCCAAAATTGTCGCGCAACGCTTGCAGCAGATTTGCCGGCAGAAACTCCGAGCGGTAGCTCTCCAAGTAAGCCAGCGTAGCGCCCATGCAGGTGGCGGGAACGCCCGAGCGGGCCGCCACGCGGACAGCCTTACGCAGGTCGGGCAGCGTATTGTTGACGATCTTGGCGAAATGGGGGTGCGTGATCAAGTTCGACAGGCCCGGCTCCTCGGCATAGGCCTTCTTGATGGGGTCAAGCAGCTTGGAGCGGATGATGCAGCCTTCCTTCCAGATGCGCGTGACCTCGGCCAGATTCGTGCCGTAGTCGTGCTCCTTGGACGCTTCCTGGATCAGCGCCAGCCCTTGGGCGTAGCAGGCGATGATCGACAGGTAGGTTGCCCCGAAAAGGGCCTCGACAAGCTCCTTGCGGCTCTTGTCGTGCTCTTTTTCCGGCCCTTCGATGATCTTGGAGGCTTCCACGCGCAACGGCTTCAACCCCGAGAGCATGCGCGCCTCCACGGCCATCGACAAAGTCGGGATCGGCACGCCCAAGTCCAGCGCTGACTGCGCCGTCCACTTGCCCGTACCCTTTTGGCCGGCGGTATCGAGGATTTTCTCCACCAGCCAACCGGAATCGAGATCGTCCTTCTTACCCAGGCACTGCGCGGTGATTTCGATCAGGTAGCCGCCGAGCTCCGTCTCGGCCCATTCGGCGAACACGTCGCGGATTTTCGGAGTGGACATGCCGGCGGCCTTGCGCAGGATGTCGTACACCTCGCAGATGACCTGCATCATGCCGTACTCGATGCCGTTGTGGACCATCTTGACGTAGTGGCCCGCCGAGGTCCGGCCGCAGTAGGTTACGCACGGACCGTCGTTGGGAATCTTGGCTGCGATCTTTTCGAGCACCGGCGCGATGCGCTCGTAGGCCTCATAGTTGCCGCCCGGCATGATGGAGGGTCCCCACAGGGCGCCTTCCTCGCCGCCGGAGACGCCGCAGCCGACAAAGTGAAAGCCCTTTTCCTGGAGCTCCCGGTTGCGGCGATTGGTGTCGGGGAAGTGCGAGTTACCGCCGTCGATGATGATGTCGCCGGGCTCCATGTGTTCGCAGAGGGCGTTGATGACGGCGTCGGTTCCGGCGCCGGCGGTGACCATCATCATCACGCGCCTCGGCTTATCGAGCTTCTGGACGAATTCCTCAATCGACTCCGTGACATGGATCTTCTTGCCCGCCGCGCGCTCGCGCATTTTACCGGCCAGGTCCGCCTCCTCGGCGCGGTTGTAGGCGATCACCTCAAAGCCGTTGCGCTCAATGTTGAGAGCCAGGCTCTGGCCCATGACGCCGAGCCCGGCGATACCGAAATTTCCGTCGTTCATAGCAGTTGAGTCCTTGTCGATCCAGGCGCTTTGGGGAGCGTTTTCCATTGTAGCGATCCGGCCGTGAGGATTTCCGGCGGTAAGAATCGCCATTGGAATTGACGCCGACTTGACTAGACTCGACTAGAATGGAGACCGCCATGTATTCCCCCTCTCGGACGATTCTGGCCGTGGCCGTTTTGGCTGGATGGTTTGCCCAGGTCTTGCCGGCGCAACAGGTCATCACGACGCTGGCAGGCAAGGAGTTTGTCTATCCGCGCGCCCCGACCGCCGCGTTGGACGCCCCGTTGGGGCCGGTGGACGACGTCGCCTGGGGGGCGCAGGGCCAGCTCTACATCGCCGATTCACGCAACCGCCTCGTCCTGCTGCTGAGCCCCTCCGGCATGGTCTCGATCTTCGCCGGCAACGGGTTTGCGATCTCCTCCGGCGACGGCGGGCCCGCCATTGCGGCCGGTCTACGCGGCCCGGCGGGCTTGGCGGTGGGGGCTGACGGCTCGGTCTATGTTGCGGACGAGGCCGATCACCGGATTCGCCGCATCCGGCCCAACGGCGTGATCGAAACCTTCGCGGGCTCAGGCCGGGCCGGGTCCGCAGGGGACGGCGGCCGCGCCGCGCTGGCCCGGTTGAACCAGCCGCGGCAGCTTGCGTTCGATACGCTGAGCAACCTGTATGTCGTCGAGACGGCAGGCAATCGCATCCGCAGGATCGATCGCAACGGCCTCATCTCGACAGCGATCGAAGCCGTCGCGCCCACTGCCGTCGCCGTCGACCTGGAAGGGCGTGTCTGGTTCGCCGATGCGGGGGGTCTGAAGCGCTTTCACCCTGACGCGCCTACCGCCGTGGCGACCGTCGCGCCGAGGTTGCGCGTCGCCGGATTGGCGGTGGACCCGCGAGGCGTGGTCACCTGGAGCACCGGCGAGGGGCATCAGGTCTTCAATTTGAACGGCGTGATCGCCGGGAACGGCTTCCCTGGATCCTCGGGCGACGGCGAACCGGCGCGCGGGGGCCGGCTGTCCAATCCGCTGGGGATTGCCTACAGCCTCGACGGCCGGCTGGCCATCGCCGATTCCGGCAACGGCTTGGTGCGCCAAGTGGACCCCGATCTGACCCTGTCGCGGCTAGCCGGGTCGCGCGGGTTCCGCTTTACGGGCGACGGTGGGCTCGCGCCGCTGGCCACGCTGAATTCACCGCAAGGCGTGTCCCTGGCGCCATCAGGCCGAGTGCTGATCGCTGATACCAATAGCAACCGCATCCGCGCCATCGAGCCTGACGGCGTCATCGACTCCCTGCATTCGGGCGAAACCGAGAGCGATTCGATCGACCCGCGCGGGCTTTCCGGGCCAAGCAATGTGCTCGAAAGCGAGTTCGGCGACGTGTTCGTGGCCGACCGCCGCAACCTGCGGATTGCACGGTTGACCCAGGACTTGCCGGAAACGATCGCGGGCGGCGGATTCGTCCGCAACGTCGACAACATCCTGGCCACCGAAGCGCGCCTGCTGGATCCCACGGACTTGGTTTTTGACATGGCCGGCAACCTCTTGCTGACGGACCGGCTGGAGCATCGCGTCCGCCGCGTGGGCTCGGATGGAAGAATCACCACATTTGCCGGCAGCGGCGCCCAGGGGGGCGCCGGCGACAACGGGCCAGCCTCAAGGGCCTCTCTCAACGGGCCGCGCGGCCTGGCGGTGGGGCTTGGCGGAGAAGTGTACATTACCGACGAGGGCAACAACCGCGTCCGCGTGGTCACGCCGGACGGCACGATTCGCCGCTTCGCGGGCAGCGGGCCGGCCGGGTTCGCCGGCGACGGACAAAACGCCATCGAAGCCCAGCTCCATGCTCCCACCGGCGTCGCCGTCGGCCCGGACGGCTCGCTTTACATCGCGGATTCGGGCAACAACCGTATCCGCCGCGTCGGGCCGAACCGAGTAATCGAGACCGTGGCCGGCAACGGTCTGGCGGCCTTCTCCGGCGACGGCGGCCCGGCGCTGCAGGCCGCGCTGCACAATCCTACCGGATTGGCCGTGGATCCTTTCGGGAACCTGCTGGTAGCCGACGAGGGCAATGACCGCGTCCGGGTTGTGCTGGCGCAGGCGCCCAGTTCGTGCTCTTCTCCCCAGGCGACATTGGAGGCGGCTCGGTCGAGTCGGTGGATCTCCAAACCGTGGTCGGCGAGGACTCCCCAACCAAGATCGTCGCGCTGGATTCCGAGATCGATGGGTTGCGTTTCGAGATCTCGGTGGCCCCCGTGGCCGGTTCGAGCAACGACGTGAGCTGGCTGGAGGTGTCGCCGTTGCAGGGCGCCATGCCGACCTCGCTTCGGTTGGTGGGAAAAGGCGTATCGGAGGGGCTCTTGCAAGCCCAGGTCCGAGTGCGCGTGGTGGGGGCGGGCGCCGATGAATTTGTCACCCTCAACGTCGCGATGCACGTGATCAGCCCAGGCAGCCCCACCTGTCCCAACAACTGCACGGAGCCCATCCTCGGCGTCGAGCTCGACCGGGTCAACCTAGTCTTTGGCGCGTACCAGGGCGGCGCCACCGAATCCGCAATCCTTGAGCCAAAGCTGACTCTGTTTCGGCCGGCCGTGGACTCCGTTGCCGCGGCTGCCGAGGAGGGGGCTGCTGTCGCACAGCGCGCAGAGACGGTGCTATTCGCCCGCGCCGCCACCGACGACGGGACGGGCTGGCTGACGGTCTCTCCGGGCTCGAATCGAACCGTCGACGGCGTGCCGCCGCCATTTGAAATTTTCGCCAGTCCGCTGGGGCTGGCCGTGGGAACCTACACTGGCTCAGTGGAAGTCGGCGGAGACGGCGTGGAAAGCGCCGTCCTTCCGGTGACCATGACGGTCGCCGTGGCGCGGCCCAAGCTCGAGCTCGACCGCACCGGCCTGACATTCCGGGCCGCCGCCCGAGGTCCGCGTCCGCTGGACCGAGGCGTGGCGGTCAAGAACGCCGGAACGGGCGGCATGGCCTGGACCGCGACGGCCGAAACGCTGTCGGGCGGCCCCTGGCTCTCCGTGTCGCCGCGCGGCGGCCAAGTTGTTGGCGGAACAGGCGATTTCTCAGACTTACGGGTCACCGTCAACCCGTCTGGTTTGGCTGCGGGCAATTACTTCGGATCCATCGAAGTCACCGCGCCGGGCACGACCCCGCAGTCGGTAACGGTGATCTTCAACGTGACGCCCGCCAGCGAGCCGCTGGCCCCGGAGGTCAGCACGAACGGCCTGGTCTTCACCGCGGCCGGCGGGCAGAGCCCCGGCTCGCAGGACGTGACCTTCCGGAACCTCAACTCAAGGCCGATTACCTATGTCGCCTTGTTGCAGGGGTCCGACAGCTCTGAACGTTTGCTGCTCGCCCCGACCCGAGGCGTGCTGGGTCCCGGCGATCAGGAGACGATCCGGGTCCAGCCGATATTTAGCACAACACCCATCGGCGTGGCCCGCGAGCGGTTGACCGTGGCCTTCAGCGTGGGAGGTTCCACCGATGTGGAGATCACCACGGTGAAGGCCGCGGGAGGCGCGGCGCTCAGCGCGGAAGGCGGCGCGGTGGAGCAGGCCGGGTGCGCCACGAGCAGCCTGCAGGTGACGCCCACCGCGGGCGGCGCCGTAATTCGCCACCCGCGCGGCCAGCCCTTGGACCTGGAAGCCCTGGTGGTCGACAATTGCGGGCGGCCGCTCACCTCCAGCAGCCCTTCGGCGAAGGTGCGCTTCTCGGCGCCGGGCTCTTCGGTTGACCTACAACACAGGAACGATGGAGTCTGGACGGGCTCCTTCCAGCCCGTCGCCGCCGTCGGAGAGATCAGGGCCAGCTACACGGCTTTTCTCGGCTTCCTGCCGGCGCAGGCCGACGTGACCATCGAGATCATCGAAGGCGCCGTCGTCCCGCTGGTCAGCGAGGGCGGCCTGGTCAACGCCGCCAGCTTCGAAAGGGCGCCGCAGATTTCGCCCGGCTCGCTCATCAGCCTGTTCGGCGAGAGCCTGGCCGAAGGCAGCGTCGTCGCCACTGAAGCCCCCCTGCCCGAGCTGCTCGCCGGCTCCCAGGTCAAATTGGGCGATCGGCCGCTGAAGCTCTTCTTCGCCGGCGGCAATCAGATCAACGCGCAGATTCCCTTCGACATCGAGCCGAATCTGCAACACCGCATCGAGATCCGCCGCGGCACGGCCGCCTCCGTACCTGAGCAGGTGACGGTGGCGCCCACTCAGCCGGGGATCTTTGCGGTCAACCAAGCGGGAACCGGCCAGGGGGCGATCACGGACGCCTTCTCGTTTGTGCCCTCGGACGCTCAAGCGCCTGCTCGCGTCGGTGACATCTTGGCCGCCTTCTGCACGGGCCTGGGCGCCGTCAACCCGCCGGCGCCCGAAGGCCAGCAGGCCCCGGTCGACCCGTTGAGCCGTACGGTCAACCCCGTGACGGCGATGGTCGACGGCCGGCCCGCTCAGGTGCAGTTCTCCGGCTTGGCGCCGGGATTTGCCGGGCTCTATCAGGTGAACTTCGTCGTGCCGGAAGGGACCACGCCCGGCCCGGCCGTACCCGTCACATTGTCGGTGGGCGGCAAAACCAGCCCGCCGGTGAACATCGTGGTGCAGTAAGGCGCGCGCCGGCGCCAAGCCCGGCCCGCCGCGGCCGAAGAGAGTTGCATGCGAAAGCTCGCCTTCGGACTCGTACTTTGCTTTGTAGCAGCGGCGGGAGGCGCGCCGCGCCGCGACCTGCAACGGGAAGATTTCGTGATCAACGCTCGCGAGCGGATGGAATGCCGTCGAGAAGCGCTCCAGACAACGCTTTCGGCAACTCGCGAGCGCCGGGACGCCGTGCAAATAGGGGCGGCGCCAACGAAAACGGGAGGACGCGAGTCGCGTCCTCCCGTCAAACGTCCTCACAGGCCGGCGCCTAGAAATCCCTGAAATTTGACGAACCAGGACGAGCTCCAGTGCGCTCTATGTTCTTTGTTGTGTCACCACACACGTTGACGGTATTCACCCTCAAGATCTCGCCTACTCCCAAGCAGGAGGATGCGATGCTCACAAGACCCCGAAGAAGTCCGTCCACAGCTCCGGCGGCAGGCGCGGCTCGACCGGCGGCGGCGGTTCGCGCAACAGCTCCGGGTGGGGCCGTTCGTGGAGGGAATAGCTGAAGTGCGCCAGATCCCGGTCCACGACGAACAGCTCGCCCGACGGCGGCTCCTCGTTAACGTCCGGCTCGGCGACCAAGAAGTCCAATACCAGCGACATGACGCTTCCAGCATCACCCGCCGCCGCTTCCGCCGACAATACGGCGATCTGACCGTAAACGTCCGGTAGTTTGCCGTACGCTCCTCGACCCGGCGGTCTATCCCGCTTCGACGCGGCGGCTCGCGGCGCGCTATAGTCACAGATTCAGGCCATGCAAGCTCTCGTCCTCGAACAGTACAAACAGTTCCGCCTTGACGCCGATTATCCCGAGCCGGAGATCGCCCCCAACGAGGTGCTTGTTCGCGTGCGCTCCTGCGGCATCTGCGGCAGTGACGTCCACGGCTTTGACGGCTCCTCGGGCCGCCGCATCCCGCCGATCATCATGGGACATGAAGCGGCCGGCGAGATCGCGCTGGTCGGCTCCGCGGTGACGACGCTGGCCGAAGGCGACCGGGTGACCTTCGATTCGATGATCTCCTGTGGCAAGTGCTTCTACTGCCGCAAGGGCAAGCCCAATCTGTGCGACAACCGCCAGGTGCTGGGCGTCTCCTGCGACGAGTACCGCCGCCACGGCGCCTTCGCTGAATACGTCAGCGTCCCCGAGCACATCGTCTACAAGATGCCCGCCGGGCTGTCGTTCGACCACGCCGCCATGGTGGAGCCGGTTTCGGTGGCCGTGCACGCCGTGGACATCACCCCCATGAGCTTGGGCGATACGGCGCTGGTGGTGGGCGCGGGCATGATCGGCCTGCTCACCCTGCAGGCGCTGCGTACGGCCGGCGCGGGCAAAATCGCCATCGCCGACTTGGCCGACGACCGTCTGGAGCTCGCCAAAACTCTTGGCGCCGACTACACCTTTAATCCCAAGCGCGATGACGTGGCCCAGGCCCTGCGCGACCTCACCGACGGCCGCGGCGCCGATGTGGCGATGGAAGCCGTCGGCGCGACGTCTACCGTCAAGACCTGCATCGACAGTGTCCGCAAGGGCGGCGCGGTCACGCTGATCGGCAACATCGCCAAGACGGTCGAGTTCGGCTTGCAGCCGGTGGTGACGCGCGAGATCGCCGTTTTCGGCTCCTGCGCCTCGGCCAACGACTACCCTGCCTGCCTGGAGCTGTTAGCCCGCGGTGCGATCAAGGTTGACCCGATGATCAGCGCCAAGGGCTCGCTGCAGGACGGCCCGAGCTTCTTTGACCGGCTCTACAGCCACGAGCCGAACCTGACCAAGGTGATTCTCAACCCCTAAAAACAACCGAGCCCCGGACGTGAGTCCGGGGTTTCCCGAAAACGTCATGCCCTTGGACGAGCAGCCCAAACAAGACGAAAGGCTGATGCCCTATCAGCTTCCCTTCCCCCAGGACGCCGCCTCGGAGATTGTCGTGGGCAAGGTGATGCCCGACGACGACCGCGTCTGGGTTCCGCAGGCCGAGAGCGTCTGGTTCCGGCCGCTGTGCCTGTCCATCAGCCAGGGCTACTGGGTCAACCTGCTGAAAGTCCGCAAGTCCGGCGTGCTGGCGCGGCATCGTCACCCGCAGCCCGTCCATGGCTATGTCCTCAAGGGCAGGTGGTACTACCTGGAGCATGACTGGGTGGCCGAAGAGGGCGGCTACGTCTACGAGCCGCCGGGCGAGACCCACACCCTGGTCGTGCCCGAGGACTGCGAAGAGATGATCACCATGTTCCAGGTGAACGGGATCATGAACTACGTCGACCCGTGGGGCAAAAACATCGGCTTCGAGGACGTCTTCACCAAGATCGACATGTGCCGCAAGTGGTACATCGAGTGCGGGCTTGGCGAGGATTACGTCAAGCAGTTCATCCGTTGAAAAAGCGCTGCGGGGCTACGAGCCGCCCTGCCGGACGATGATCTCGCGGTTGGCGTCCAACCCCTCGACCGTCTGCGTCTCGCCGCCCGGCCAGACGACTTCCAGCCGCTCCATACCCAGGCTCTGCCCCAGCCCGAAGGTCAACACGTTCTCGCTTTGGGAGCAGTAGCTGGAGCCGCTTTTCGGCATCTTTGTCTGGGATCGGCCCGCCCTGGTCAAGGTGACCTTGGCGCCAAAGCCATTGCGGTTCGCGATGGAGCCGACCAGGCGTACCCGCAGGTAGGAGTTCGCGTTGCCGCCGTCATTGCGCAGCAGCCGCAGTGGGCCGTCGTTGGTGGCGATGGCGATGTCGAGGTCGCCGTCGCCGTCGATGTCGGCGTAGGCGGCGCCGCGAGCCACCAGGGGCTTGTTGAAGTCGGCGCCGACCTCGTCGTTGGCCGCCGCGAAGCGGCCTTGGCCGAGGTTGCGGAACAGTTGCGGCGGCTGGGCGAATTTCACGCGCGGCTGCACGGCTTCAATCAGCGGGTCGAGGTGGCCGTTGGCCAGAAAAATATCCTCCAGCCCGTTGAGGTTGTAGTCGAAGAAAAAGGCCCCAAACGTCAGCGTCAACAGCGTCGCCTGACCGACCGCGCTGCGCGGGGCCGCGTCCACAAAGAGCCCGTTGCCCTCGTTGCGAAACAGGTTGAGCATCTCGTTGGAAAAGTTGCCGACCAGCAGGTGCGGACGGCCCGAGCCATCAAAATCCGCCGCGTCCACGCCCATCGCCCCGCGCGCCCGGCCGTCCTCGGCAAAGGCCACGCCGGCTGACAGCCCGACCTCCTCAAACGTTCCGTCGCCGCGATTGCGATAGAGCTTGTTGGGCTCGGTGTCGTTGGCCTGAAAGATGTCCACCCAGCCGTCGCCGTCGAAATCAAGAATCGCCACCCCGAGCGCCTTGCTGCTGGGGTCCGCGATGCCGGCGGCCTCGGAGACGTCTTCGAAGCGGCCGCCGCCGAGGTTGCGGTAGAGCTTTGAAGCGACCCCTGGGTACGACTCGGGAGTGCAATAGGTTTTCGTGTCGCCGTCGAGCGTGCACCACAGGTCGTCTTCGGGACTCCACTTGACGTAGTTGTCGACAAAGATGTCCAGCAAGCCGTCGTGGTCGTAGTCCAGGAGGGCGACGCTGGTCCCAAACTCGGGATTGTCGATGCCGGCGGCGGCGGTGATGTCTTCGAACGTCCCGTCGCCCTTGTTGCGGTAGAGGCGATCAGGGCCGAGCGCGGTCACGTAGAGGTCGTCGTAGCCGTCGTTGTCAATGTCGCCGAAGGCCACGCCCAGGCCGAAGAACGTGTCGGCCAACCCGGCTTTTGCGGTGACGTCCTCAAAGGTTCCGTCGCCCTTGTTGCGGTAGAGCTTGGGCGTCGGTTTCTCGTCGGAAGCGCCGAACGGCCGCCCGTTCACCACATACAGATCCGGGCGCGAGTCGTTGTCGTAATCGAAAAACGCCAGCCCCGGCCCCAGCGTCTCCGGCAGATAGCGCTCGCCCGAGCGGCCGTTGTGGTGGACAAAATCGAGCCCGGCGGCCGAGGAGATGTCGGTAAACACCACATCGCTGGCAGCGGTCGTCGCCACTCCGCCGCCCTCGGTACGCGAGGCCGAGCAGCCCCACAGCGCCAACAATGCGCAGGCCAAAACGCCGCGGCTAATCATCGTCGGTGGCATCCAGGCCCCTTCGGGGCAGAGGGGCGGACTCGTGCACGTGGATGGCCTGCCGCTCGTTGTTGTCGTGCGGGCTCAGCCGCCGCATTCTCGCCGTGCGAGTTTGCGAGGACTCGTCAGCTTTGAAGCGGCGGAACAACGTCTCGGCTTGCGCGGCTTTCTCCATGTCGCCCAGGCCGCGGTAACTCAACATGCGGGTGTACTGCATTTGCAAATCTTCGGGGTCGATGGCGGCCACGCGGTCCAGATAGCCGACGGCGCGGGCGTAGTCGCGCTGCAAGAACAACACCCGCGCGATCTCGTTGAGCACCACCCGGTCGCGCGGAAAGCCTGCCGCGGCCTTCTCCAGCGCTTCCAAGGCCGCGTCATACTCGCCCGCCGATTTCAAGGTCAATGCATAGAAATACTGCCCGCGCGCCAGGTCCGGGCCGAGCTCCAGGGCCTTCTCGGCCAGCGGGCGGGCTTCGGCGTGGCGGCCTTCGGCGACCAGCGTCCGCACGCGGTTGATCCAGCCGTCAGCCCAGTCCGGCTTTGCTTCGGTCACCTTCGTAAAAGCCCGCTCGGCGCCGCGCAGGTCGCCCTGCAACAGCAGGCCGATGCCGTAGTCGTTCCAGCGCAGATAGTCGTCCGGCGCCGCCTCGCTCGTCCATTCGGTCCCGCCCGCGCCGAGCGCGACCTCGGCGGCGGCCTCCGCCAAAACAGTGATGGGCAGCGCGGGAATGTGGTTCTTGATGGCGCCGGAAACATTGGCGGGGATGTTCCCCGTCGAGAAATCGTAGCGGCGGTCGTCGTAACCGGCCGCGAATAGCGCGGGGTCCTCGTCGACGGGCCGCCCGGCGTAAGAATACCTGGTGTAGTAGTCGGAAAACTTGCGGTAGTTGACCTTCGCCTCCAGCCGCAGCGGACCTTCGACGTCGGCCGGAACTTCGATGCGGAAGCGCGCCACGTCGGCCGCTCCGGGCGGGATCAGTCGGGCGTACAACAAGCCGCGCGTCTGGAAGGCGTTGCGCTTGTTGATGTGGTTGCCGTGCTCGTCCACCATGAAGTTGCGGTAGAAGTGCGCCCCCGGCTCCACCGGCCCGCGCCCGTCGTCCTCCGCGCGGCCGCTCCAGTAGATCGGCTCGCCCGAGGCGTCGAGCACCTTCAGCTCCACCCAGCAATCGACCGAATCGACCGTACCGCCGGGGAAAAAGTGGCCGACCTTGCGCGTCCGCACGACCACGTCGGAGCGCACGCTGCGGCCCGGCTCGATCACTGGGGCGGCGCGGTCGATCGGGGCCGCCAGCAGCCCGGCGTCGCGCAGGGTGATCGGCGACGCCAGCCCGCCGGCCTCCTCGCCGACAGCGAAGGTTGTGGAAGCCTGCACGGCGTCATCGGCCGGACGAACCGCTCGTTCGTCCGCATCGTCAGCCAGCGGCGCCAGAGCGAAGATATCCACCGAGACGATGTCGTCCTTCAAGAAATCCTCAACGACGCGCAACTGCTCGTCGTCGCGATTCACATACGGCAGCGCCGTATTGGAAGCCGGGAATCGGTGCGAGAGGACGTGGCCGTCCTTGGCGGACTTGTCCAGGCTCGCCGGGGTGAGCGGCATGTGGCAATCGGCGCAGTCGGCGGATTTGGCCGGATAGTAGAACGACCGCGCCCCAAAGCCGGAGACGCCGCTGGCCTGCCAGGAGTCGTACTCGTTGAAGCCGCGAATCCAGCGGTAGTCATTCACCGGAACGTCCAGATGCACCTTGTGGCACGAGGCGCAGTACTCGGCCTCGCGCATGAAAGGCTTGAGGAACTGCCGCTTGTGGGCCGCCGGCGCAACGTTGGTGACGTATTTCGTCAGATTGCGGATCAATGCGTTGTCGCTCGTCGCCAGGTCATGCAGCGGCGGGTACTCGATGGTGAAGCCGCCGTTGCCCATCGAGTCGGCCACTTCGACAATGGCGTGGCACGACATGCAACCCAGCCCGGCGTGGGCTTCCGGGGTGTCGAGTTGCTTGATCACCGGCGTCTCAAAGCGGCCGTTGAAGAACATCGCGTGGTCATGGCAGCCGGCGCACCATTTTGACTGTTGAACGCCCGCGACCTCCTGCATGTGCTCGATGGACTTGCGGTAGAACTGGTTGTTGAACGACGAAAAGCGGTGCGCCGAGGCCTCCCACTGCTCGTAGATCTCCTGGTGGCAGGGCTGGCAGGACTTGGACTCCATGAAGAAGTTCGACGGGATCAACTTGCCGGTAGTCGTATTGGCGGCGGACGGAAAGAAGGGGCCTTGCGGGCCGCCGCCTTCTCCGTCCATCGAGGCCGGGGCCCACAACGGATTTTCGATGCGATCGGCCTGACGAGGCGCGTAGCGGTCACGGAGCCAGCTTCCCGCAGGCAGCAACAGCCCTAGCGCCAGCGCCGCCGCCACCGCGCCGGAGGCCGCCGGAGCGCTTCGCCGCAGCCAGGCCCACAGCAGCGCGGCGCCGAGAACACCCGCGACGGCGTGGGCCAGCACCACGCCGTAGTTGGCCGTGGTCGCACCGATGTAAGCCAACGCCAGCCCGAGCAGCCCGCACACGGACAGCAAAATAAGCGACAGCTTCGAGGACCGGCGCAGCTCCCGCAGCAGCGGTTCGCGGCTCAGCCACAGGGCCGCCAAAAGCCCCGCGCCCAAGCCGACATGCAGCAGCACGTTGCCGACGTAGAAGACCGTCGGCGCCGGAAAGGCGACCAGCCAGCCGGCGTTGACCAGCAGCGCGACAAAGCCCAGAGCCAGCCACC
>CAYOPA010000001.1:0-224 GCA_964405625.1 uncultured Bryobacterales bacterium | reverse complement strand
TGCTTCATGGACGCTTCGCCAGCGGCCGGATCAGGCGCACGGCCGGCCGGGTCTGGAACTCCCGCAAGTACCGCTCCCTGCCAGGATCGTTCGCAAACGACTCTCCGGCCGGATACGGATACCCGCTCATCTGGTGGAACGGCAGGGGCTCCACGGTGTCGCCGAAGGCGGTATTGGCCTCCTGCTCCTTGGCCCAGCCGTCGACCACGAGCACAAAGTCCCGT